>DASWOE010000208.1:0-23782 GCA_036398875.1 Rhizomicrobium sp. | reverse complement strand
CGGCGGCGAAGGCGGGCATCGTGGGATTGGGCCTGACCGTCGCGCGCGAGATGGGGAAATTCGGCGTCACCGTCAACGTCATTTCACCGCGCGCCCGCACGCCGATGACCGAGAGCACGTTCGGCGCGTTCAAGGACGCATCGGGGTTCGACGAATGGGATCCGGAGAACGTCGCGCCGATGGTGGCGTTTCTGGCGTCGGATGCCGCGGGGGACATCTCGGGCCAGACCTTCGTCGTCTATGGCGGGACGGTATCGGTCGTCGATGCGTGGCCGGCGCTCGGCACCGTGGATCGAGAGGCGCGTTGGACCGTGGACGCGCTGTCCGACAAGCTCGCGGCTCTGTTTCCCGGATTGCGGGCGCCGGTGAAGCCGTTCCCGGACGTGGGGATGCCGGTATGAAGGTCGGGGCGGACGCGGCATGCGACAGAAGCTGCTGACATCCCGGTCGGAGATTCTGATCGCGGCCGCCGATCTGTTCAGCCGGAACGGCTATCATTCCACCAGCATGCAGGACGTCGCCGAAAGGCTGGCGGTCTCGAAGCCGACTCTCTACGCCAGTTTCGGCAACAAGGAGGCGCTGCTGTCCGAAAGCATCGACTTCTGGCTGGAGGCCGCCGAACAGGCCCTGGTCGGGTCGCTCGAGGCCGAGGGCGGGCCGCGCGAACGGATTCGCGCCCTGGTCCATGCCTGGTCGCAAAATGCGGCCGCGCATCGCAACTTCTATCTGGTTTTCCTGTCCGAGAGCCGGGACTTCCCGGCGGCGATCACGCAAAGGCACCGCAAATGGTCGCGCAGCGCCTTGCGCCGAATCCGCAATTGCGTGCGCGACGGTCAGTCCTTGGGCGTCTTTCGCGCGGACGCCGATCCCATAGTGATGGCATTCTCGGTGGTCTCGTTCATCAATGCCATTCCGCAATGGTTCGATCCGCGGGGCGAACTTTCCATCCAGGACGTCGCCGGCCAGTTCGTGACGCTGCTGGAAGGCGGCCTGCTGGCGCGCCGCAAAGCGGCGAGGCCATGACGATCGCGGGGCCGCGTGGCTGGACGGGACCGAAGCGGCATCGGGCGCGCGCGTGCAGGCATCATAATGCCCGCCAATAACCGCTGCGCAAATTGTATTGTTGGGCGCGGGGCCCACTCGCTAACGTCGCGAGACCGTCGGAAAGGGAGCGATCGCGATGAAGGATTTTGATCCAAAGCGGACCTATACGAGTTTCCACGATCATCTTCACAAGGCCAAGACGCCCAAACAACGCGAGCATCTCGATACGGTGATGGTGCATTCGTCGGCCGAGGTGGCGGGCGATCTTCCCACCCTGCTGGGCACGCTGAGCGAGGAGCCCTACTATGTGGAATACGGCGCCATCGTCTCCAGCTTGGAGGATACCGGCCCCAAGGGCATGGACGCGGTCAAGAAATACTACACCGGCATGGTCGAGAACGGCTCCTACGTCATCGAGTCGATCAAAAATCGGGTCGTCGTGGCCGACGATGAAATCGTGACGAGCGGATCCTTCCGGCAGGTCCTGACCGCCCATGCCGCCAAGTCGTTGGGCCTGGTGTCCCAGGATTCGAAAGCCTCGGACTATTATCTATTGTCGGCGCGTACCATCGTGTTCTGGGATTTCGACCAGAACGGCAAGGCGAGCGGCGAGGAGCGCTATGTGCTCAATCACCGCGTCGAGCCGCTGGCACAGGAGGATTTGCCGTCCAACTTTCCCGCGCATCTGCGCAAGGCGTGAAATGGGCGGCAAGGCGGGACATCATCCGTCATGGAGGAAGGCGACCGGGCCATGAGTCGAATCTTCGGTGAGATCAAGCAGATCGCGTATACCACGCGCGATTTCGACGCCCTGCTGGCGTTCTTCGTCGAGACCGGCATCGGTCCGTGGTTCGTGGCGAGAAAGCGCATAATGGCGAACGTCACCTATCGCGGCAGAGCGACCGATATCGAGATCACGCTGGGCATGGCCAACAGCGGTCCGCTCCAGCTCGAGGTCATCGAGCCGACCAGCAATGCGAAGTCGATCTACCGCGACTGGCTGGACAAATATCCCGGCAAGCTGATGGTCCAGCACATCGCGTCCTGGCCGACCGATTTTCACGCCACCGACCGGCGCATCCTCGCCGCGGGCTACGAAAGCGTGATGTCCGCCGCCCTGCCCAGCGGCGCCTTCGCCTATTACGAGCATCCGGACCATCCGGAATTCGTCTTCGAAACCGCCGAATTGACCGACGAACGGCGTTACGTCTGGGACGCCATCGCCCGGGCCGCGCAGGACTGGGACGGCCAGGACCCCGTCCGCAAATTCCCGTCCTTGCCGCGCTGAGCGAGCCGGTCGGCGGCAAAGTCGATATCACGATCCCGACAACAGGTTTCCTTCGTTCCAGCGCGGCCACATCAGCTTGACGAAATTGACGCATTGCAGGCTCGGAGTCCGCTTGCGGTACATGATCAGGTTGGTGTGCATTTTGGGGAAGACGCCGTCCATGCGAACGGCCTTGATGTTCTTGTTGTTGCCGCCGCTGATGACGATCTCGGGCAGGATGGAAATCCCCAATCCGCGCTCGATATAGGTCGTGATCACGTCGGCATCGGAGGCCGTCAGCCGAATGTTGGGGATCAGCCCCTCATTGGCGAAGGTTTCCATGATGTCGCGGCTGACGTCGATGGTCCGTTCATAGGTGATGATCGGATACTTGACGACCTGCGCCAGCGTGACGCTGGCCTCGCCCGCGAGCGGGTGTCCCTTTGGAACCGCGATCACGCGCTCATATTCGCGGCACCGGAGGATATCGACATCCCGGGATGCAAAACTCCGCACCGGACTGACGCCGACATCCGCCTGCCCGGACGTGATCGCCTCGACGATCTGGGGCGGCGTGACCTGCAAAACGTTGAGCTTGATCTTGGGATACAAGGCGACGAACTGCTCGATGATATCGGGCAGCACGTAGCGCGCCTGGGTATGCGTCGTGGCGATCACGAGCTCCTTGACGCCCTTGTAGACGAGGGCCTCGGACACCGCCTTGATGCAATCCATGCCGAAGAGAATGCCCTGCGCGTAGTCCAGGATCGATTCGCCGCGCGTGGTGATGCCGGTGAACTTGTTCTTGTCCCGGGTGAAAATCGTCAGTCCGAGACTTTCTTCGAGCGCCTTGATCTGCTGACTGATGCCCGGCTGCGACGCGTTGAGCGTGCGGGCGGCCTTGGACACGCTCAATCCGTTCCGGGATACCTCGACGGCGTATCTGAGCTGTTTGAGGTTCATGTCCAAAATGTCCGGGTTTGGTCTTTGACGGCCTATCATAGGATTTCTTTATGACTCGGACAACGCAGTCGCTGCCGCCCGCCATCCGCGGACAGGCCTCAGGAGCCGGTCGAAGAGGGGACATGCGCGGCGGGAGACGCGCCGATGCGTTGCATCAAAACCCTTACCCAGCGGAAGATCGTTGCAGCCCCCGGTCGGGCACACGCTCCGCGCCATGCGCCCGTGAAGGGGAACAGGGTGGCGGCGCAGCATGAGTCGCCGCTTGTGCCTTGTCGCGGCCCCGACGGCGAATTTGCGCCTGCCATAAGGCATTGTGATAGTCCTTAGGCCGATCTTATTGGCCGGCCGGCCGGTCGGTCGCTACGGTTTGCAGGCGGTGTTCGGCGGTCCGATGCACGCCTCCGCACAACGTGCGAAAGCATGCGCGCGGCGCGGTCTTCGAGGACAGACATGAAGAAGCGAGGAATATTGGTCGCTCTCACCAATCCCATCGAAGGCCGCGAGGCCGAATACAACGACTGGTACGACAACGTCCATGTCCCGGACCTGCTGAAGATCCCCGGCGTCGTCGGCGCCAGGCGGTTTCGCGTGCTGCCGCGACAGCACCGCTCGGCGCCGATCCCATGGCAATATTGCGCGACCTACGAACTGGAGGTCGATGACTTCGCGGCGGTTGCCGACGAACTCGAGCGGTTGCGGGGTCCGACCGGCAAGGGCACGGCGGACATGGCGATCAGCCCCGCGCTGGCCGACGAACGTCTGGCGTGGTTCTTCGAAGAAATCCTCGCGTGCAAGAACTAGGGAACGGAACGCGATTTCCGCCGCCGAGCGTGGCAGTGGATCGCCGTCCCGACGGCACCGTTCTCCTGCGCTCGACATTGCGAGCCGCGCCGGCGGCGCGTTCCGCGCCGCACCTCTTGGACGCGCAGGCCGAACGGCACCCGGATCGGCCGTTCATCCGCCAGCGTCTGCCCGGGCACGGAGCCTGGACGCAGATCACCTATGGCGAAGCCGCGGCGGCCAGCAGGAAGGTCGCGCAATGGCTCATCGACCGCAATCTCGGCGCGGGCGACGCGGTCGCGATCCTGAGCGGCGCGTCGATCGCGCATGTCGTCTTCGCCATGGGCGCGCAGCGCGCGGGGGTGGCGGCGGCGCCGCTCAGCGTCAACTATTCGCTGCTGTCGAAAACGCATGACAAGCTGCTGTCCTGCATGCGCACGATCGGGGCGCGCTATGCCTTCGTCGCCGATCCGGCGCAGTTCCACCCGGCGATCCGCGCCCTGGCCCGCATCGGCGTCACCATGATCCTGGACGGCGAGGCTCCGGCGGATGTTCCGTCCGTCGCCTTCCGCGATGTGCTCACGACGGCCTTCACCGACGCGGTGGAAGAGCGGCGCGAGACGATCGGCGACGACACGGTCGCGCGCATCGTGTTCACCTCCGGAACGGCGGGCGCGCCCAAGGCCTGCGTCCAGACGCAAGGCGCGCTGATGGCGGCGGTGGCGCATATCGAGGGGCTGGGGTTCCTCCGCCTGGCCAAAGAGACGGTGCCGCAGCTGCTGGAGTCGATGCCGTTCAGCCACATCCTGGCGGGCAGCTACAACTTCAACAATGCGCTGCGCGTCGGCGCGACGATAAGCCTGGACGACGGCAAGCCCGACCCGCAATCCTTTGCGACAACGCTTCGGAATTTGCGGGAAATCTCGCCGAGCTACTTCGTCACCGCGCCGATCGGCTTCGCCATGCTGGCGGATGCGCTCGAGCAGGACGATAAGCTGCGAAAGACCTTCTTCAAGGACCTGGCCTACATGGTCTTCGGCGGCGCCATGCTGCCGCCGGGCGTGCGCGCGCGCCTCATCCGCATGGGGCGGGAGGAGACCGGCCGGCACATCCCCCTGATCACCAATTACGGCGCAACCGAAACGGCGACCGCGACCTCGGCCTACTGGGACACGCCGAGAACCGACATCATCGGGCTGCCGGCCCCGGGCGTCGAAATCAAGCTGGCGCCCGCCGAGGACAAGTGGGAGCTGCGGGTTCGAAGTGCGAGCGTCATGCCGCGCAACGGTTATGTCGGCAATCCCGACGCGAACGCGGCCGCCTTCGACGAGGAGGGTTTCTACAGGACCGGCGATGCCGCGCGCTTTGCGGAGCCGGACAACCCGGCCGCGGGGTTGGTGTTCGACGGGCGGCTGGGCGAGCAGTTCAAGCTGACCAGCGGAACGTGGGTTTCCGCCGGGGTGCTCAGGACCGACTTGCTCGAGGCGACCGCGCCGCTGACGCGCGAAATCGTGGTTTGCGGCGAAAACCGCGACCACCTCGGCGCGCTCGTCTGGCTGAATGAACCGGCGGTCCGTGCCGCATTTGCGCATCTGGCGTCGGCAGCCGCCGCCGACATGGTGCGCGACGAAGCGCTCCGTTCCGCGCTGCGCGCGCGAATCGAACGCCACAACGCGGCGCATCCCGCTTCGTCGCGGCGCATCGACAGGTGTTTGCCGCTCCAGGCCCCGCTGTCCTTCGATGCAAACGAAGTCACCGACAAGGGCAGCGCCAACCGCCGCGTCGTCCTCGCGGCCAGGGCCTCGGAGGTGTCGCGGCTGTTCGCCGCCGCCGCCGATGACGATGTGATCGTCCCCGGTCAAGGCCTCGGGGCGGCCCGCGCCGGCACCGCGTCGCCGAAGGCAAGGAAATGCCGTTGAGCCGAAGATCGCTTGAAGAATTCCGGGTCGGCATTCGCAATTTCCTGGCGCAGAACCTGCCGGCGGCGATGGCGCGGCGGAACCTGGGCGCGAACTATTCGTCGCGCGAAGACACGCTGGACTGGACGGGCGTGCTCGCGCGCCACGGCTGGTCCGCGTCCCATTGGCCGCCGGAGCATGGCGGGACGGGCTGGTCGCCGCTGGCATTGCACGCCTTCGACGAGGAATGCTTCCTGGCGGGCGCGCCGCGGCCGAACATACAGGCCATCTCGCTCGTCGGGCCCGTGATCTACACGTTCGGGACAAGCGAACAGCAGGACCGCTTCCTGCCGGACATCCGCAACGGCCGCGTCTTCTGGGCACAGGGATTTTCGGAGCCGGAGGCGGGATCGGATCTGGCGGCGCTGCGCACCCGCGCCGTGTGCGACGGCGACGACTACATCGTCAACGGCCAGAAGATCTGGACGACGCAAGCGGACATCTCCGACATGCTGTTTTGCCTCGTCCGCACGGCCGACGCCGGAAAGCCGCAAAACGGCATATCGTTTCTGCTGATCCCGACCGACGCGCCCGGCGTCACGGTCGCGCCGATCCCGACCATCGATGGCCAGGCGCATCTCTTCCAGACGTTCTTCGACGACGTCCGTGTGCCCGTGCGCAATCGCGTCGGCGACGAGGGAAAGGGCTGGACCTACGCCAAATTCCTGCTGGGCCGGGAGCGGAGCTCGGTGGCCGAGCTGCCGCGCAACAAGCACAATTTCCGCCGGCTCAAGGCGTTGGCCGAAGGCTCCCAGGCCCGCGGACCGCGGCCGATCGACAATCCCGAGATGGCGTCCCGCATCGCGCGGCTGGAAACGGACCTCCTGGCGCTCGAAGGGGCGGTGATCGAGAATCTGCGCGGCAGCGACGCGATGTCGGCGTCGTCCATCAAGATACGCGGAACCGAGCTGCTGCAAGCCGTCGCGCAGGCCCATGTCGATTGCCTGGGCGCAGTGGCGGCCATTGCGGCACCGGGCCCGGCGGCGGCCGACGGCGAGGCGTCGCCCGATGCGTCGGGCGCAATGTCCGACAACCTCTATCTCCGGGCGGCGACCATCTATGGCGGCGCCACCGAAATTCAGAAGAACATCGTCGCGCGCGGAATTCTCCAGGGAGATGACGCGCGCAGCGGCGGCGCGCCCGACGAGCAGCGTCTGTTGCGCGAAAGCGCCGCGCGATTTGCGGAGCGCTTGGACGGCGGCGGCGGTCCCGGAAACACCGGCGACACGGCAACCCTGCGCCGGAAGTTCGCGGATGTCGGCTGGCTCGCGCTCACCGTGCCGGAAAGCGAAGGAGGCGCCGGGCTGTCGCTGGCCGACGCGTGCGTCGTGTCCGAAGAGCTGGCGGCCCGCCTGGTCGTCGAGCCCTCGCTCGCGGCGCATACGCTGGGCGTCGAGATCCTGAAGGGGATCGGCGGCGCGCCGTCGCGGCATCTGCTTGCGGCGCTCGCGGCCGGCGATGCCACGATGGCGGTGGCCTATGACGAGGGCGGGCCGCGCGGGTCGGCCGACCCGCTCTCCACCATCGCGGGGCGCACGGACGGCGGATGGACGATCGATGGCCAAAAGCGCTTCGTCCTGCAGGCGTGCGACGCCACACATGTCATGATCTGGGCAAGGAGGGCGGGCGCAGCCGGACCCGATTCGCCGCGAGACGGCGTGCTGTTCGCGGTCGAACGCGCGCGACCCGGCATGACGTTTCGTCCCTACCGGCTCATCGATGGGCGCTGGGCGGCCGATCTGGACCTGCGCGCCGTGAAGGTCACGCCGGACGATGTCTGGGGCGATGCGGGCGCGCATTCTTCCATCCTCGCGCGCGCGCTCGACCATGCGACCATTGTCGTCTGCGCGGAGGCGCTCGGGCTGATGCGGGCGTCGCTGCGGACGACACGCGATTATCTGATCCTTCGCCGGCAGTTCGGCCGGAGGCTCGCCGACTTCCAGGCGCTCCAGCACCGCCTGGCCGACATGTTCGTCCAGATGGAGCAGTCCAGGTCGATCGTCGGCATGGCGAGCGAGGCGCTGGACGGCGACGGCCCCGGCGGCGGCAGGCTGGTGAACGCGGCCAAGGCGACGACCGGGCGGGTGGCGAAGTTCATCGGCGCGCAATCGATCCAGCTTCATGGCGGCATCGGCATGACGAGCGACTATGTCATCGGCCGCTATTACAAGGCGCTGCTCGCGACCGATGCGCTGTTTGGAACCGAGTCCGATCACCTCGCCCGATTCGGCCGGCGGGCGGGGGACGGGGCGGCCGGGCCCGACGGCGGGTATTTCGGTTCGTTATAATCGATACGATGTTCGTAGTGGCAATCGGCGTCGAAAACAGTAGTCCTACCGGGCGGGCATTTCGCCGAGCGCGGCCGCGGCGGCACGATGGAGCGGTTGTTGGGAATTCTCTCGGATTTGAAGGTTCTCGACCTCGGTTCGGCCCTGGCCGCGCCCTACAGCGCGATGATGCTGGCGGATTTCGGGGCAGACGTCGTCAAGATCGAGAAGCCGCGGCGCGGCGACATGATCCGCGCCACCGACAAATATGTCCGCGGCGAGAGCGGCTATTTCCTCGGCATCAACCGGGGCAAGGAATCCGTCACCGTCGATATCCGCAAGCCCGAGGGACGCGATATCATCCGCAGGCTCGTCGCCGACACCGATATCCTGCTGGAGAATTTTCGCGCGCCGCGCATGGCGGAATGGGGCCTGTCCTACGAGGAGCTTTCGGCCATCAATCCCGGACTGATCTATTGCTCGGTGAGCGCGTTCGGCGACATGCCCGGCTTCGAAAGCGTCGGCGGCAACGACATCGTGGCGCAAGCCTATTCGGGGCTGATGGACATCACCGGCGATCCCGAGGGGGCCCCGTCCCGCGCCGGCAGCCCCGTGGTGGACGTGTCCTGCGGGTTGCTCGCGACCATCGGCATCCTGAGCGCCCTGCACGATCGGGCGAAGACGGGCAAGGGCGCCCACATACGCGTGTCGCTGCTGGAAGCCGCCTATGCCCTCATGCCCAATTACGTCGTCAGCATCCTGAACGGCGATCCCGGCTTCGTCCGCTGCGGCAGCGGGCATCCGCAGATCGCGCCCTATCAGGCCTTTCTGGCGGCGGACGGACGCTATGTCGTGGTGGGAGCCTTCCACAATACGTCCTGGCAGGCGTTCTGCCAGGTGCTCGGGCGGGGCGACCTCGTCGTCGATGAAAGGTTCAGGAACAACGCCGATCGCGTGGCGCATCGGGACGAACTGTCGCCGATCATCCAGGCGGAGCTGTTGAAACGGACGAGCCAGGAATGGGTCGAGCTGTTCGAGACGAACGAAATCCTCGCGGCGCCGGTTCTTTCCATCAAGGACTCGTTCGCCAAATTCGGCGCGCTCAAGCAAGGCCTGGTGTCGCCGGTCAAGCACCAGTCGCTCGGCGAGATCGCCATGCTGCGGCCGCCGATCTCCGTCAACGGACACGCGCCCAAAGTCGTCCATGGCGCCCCGGTCCTGGGGCAGCACACCAACGCACGATTGAAAAAGGCCGGTTACAGTCAGGAAGAGCTCGACGCGCTGTACGAGCGCAAATTGGTGTGAGCGATCCGCGGCGCCAGGGCGTCGATGGGTCGCCAGCGGGATTCAAGACGGTATGAGCGCATTCGGAAATCCCGCGAGCCGTGCCGAGGCCGAGGAGCAGGTGCTGTTCGTGCCGGACCGCGACAGCGGCATCGCCCAAATCGTCCTCAATCGACCGGCGAAGCGCAATGCCCTGAGCGTGCCGATGCGCGAGCGCATGGCGAGCCTTGTGCGCGCCTGCGAGCTGGACGCGGCCATAAAGGTCGTCCTCTTTCGGGGCAACGGTCCGTCCTTTTGCAGCGGCAACGAGCTCAACGAGGATTGGGGCCAGCGAACGGCGGACAAGCGGCGGTTCACGCTCAGCGACGCCGTCCGCTACGGAACGGACATGACCTATGGCCGGCAGTCCTTCACGCAGGCGATCACGCGGTGCAGCAAGATCACCCTGCTCGAGATGCACGGCTATTGCGCCGCCGCGGCCTATTTCATGATCGCCACGCATTGCGACCTCGTCGTCGCGCAGGAAGACGCCAAGATCGGCGCGATCGAGGGACGCTTCCTGGGGCCGGCCGGCGCCGTATCGCACATCCATCTCAATCGCATCCTCGGCGTCAAGGCCGCGCGGCATATCGGGTATACCGCCGAGCCGGTCAGCGGACGCGAGATGTTCGAATTCGGGCTGGTCCACAAATGCGTCGGCGCCGGCGCAGACGTCCATCAGGCGGCGCTGGAGGTCGCGGCGCAGGTCGCCGCATCGCCGGCAGCCCGGCTGCGGTTCCTGAAGGCGCGGATCAAGGCGGCCGAGGGCTTTGTGGGCGCGTCCATGCCCGCGATGCCGGGCTTGCTGGTTTCGCATTTCCTGAAATCGGAGCCCGACGAGCTCGACTTCTGGAAGGCGGTGCGGACCGGCGGCGTCGGGCAGGCGCTCAATGCCGACAAGACGCGCGCGCGCGCACCGGCCGGCGGGGGCAAGAGCGATGATTGACCTTGGCGTCTCCGGGCAGGTCGCGGTGATAACGATGCATGATGGCGCCTGCCTCTCGGCACATTCGCGCCGCGCAGGGACGGCGCTGCGCGACGCAATTCTCGCATGCGGCGATCGCGACGACGTCAAGGCGATCGTGCTGCGGTCGGCGCAGGCGGATTTCTGCCCGCCCGCGCAGGCGATCGTGCCGGACGACGACAAGCTCGACGCGCCCGAATGGTCGCAAATCTATGCCTCGACCGTGGGGATTTATCAGGCTCTCTGCTACTCGAAAAAGGTGACGATCACAGCGGTGCAGGGGCGCTGCGCCCTGGCGGGGAGCGCCCTGGTGCTGTGTTCGGACTTGACCTTCGCGGCCGCCGACGCGGAATTTCATGCCCCGTTCGAGCGGCTGCCGGAAGCGAATTTCGTGCTCGCGGCGCTGACCATGCGCCTGGCGCGCGCGAAATCCTGGACATTGGGCGGCGCGCCGATGGATGCGCGGAGAGCTCTGGAAGTTGGCTTGGTCAATCGCATCGCGCTGTCCGATGTCTTTGCGGAGGCGGTGGACGCGGCGCGCAGCATCGCCAAGGGGCCTCTGGACGGCATCGCGATGTCCAAGCTGATGATGGAATCCTTCCTGGATTCGCAGGGCGTCGGACAGGAGTTCGACATGGCCGGCTTCTATGCCGCAACGCTGCCCGGCGCTGCGGCACCGCAGGATCGCGCATGAGCGGACGCATCGCAGTCGATCGAAGCGCCGGCGAGCGCACGGCCAGCATCGTCATCGACCACCCGGAACGGGAGAATGCGATAACGCCGCGGATGGCGGCGCAATTCTGCGAGGCGCTGACAGCGCTGGAGCGCGACGACGCCGTCAAGGTCGTCGTCATCAAGGGTGCGGGCGCCAATCTGACAAGCGGCGCGGACCTGACCGCGGTTGCGCAGCGCTTCGCGCCGCCGGACGGCGAGGCGAAGAAACCCCTGTCCCAGCGTGCCCGTTTCGCGGACGCCGATCTGTGGTGGGGCCGCGCAGGCCTGTTCGGGCGCGTGTTGTATTGCCCGAAGATCACGATCGTCGCGGCCCATGGCAAATGTCACGGAGCCGGTCTTCATCTGGCGCTTTACGCCGACCTCGCGATCGCGTCGGCCACCGCGGCGTTCGCGATGCCCGAGTGGCGGCATGCCGGCGTCAATGGCGACCTCTCGATGCTGGTCGCGGCAGTGGGTTTGAAGCGCGCCAAGGAACTCGTCTATTGGGGCCGCGAATGGGATGCCGCGACGGCCATGTCCCATGGCCTCGTCAACGCGGTGGTGGCGTCGGACCGTCACGACGCGGCCACCGCCGAACTGGCGCAGTGTTGCGCCATGATCATGCGCGATGCGGTCGCCGCCGAGAAGCAGGTCGTGCGCGCCGCCTTGGCGCGGATGCAGGTCGAGACCGGGCTCGCGGCGGCGGCGGTCGTCGGCGCGTGGGGAACCAACATCCATTTCCGCCAGGGCGAGTTCAATCTGCTGCGTGCGGCCAAACACGACGGTCTGGATGCGGCCGTTGCCGCCGGCGCGGAGCATTTTGCGGATTGACCGCCGGCGTCCCATGCCGGCGCGCGGCGGCCCTAACGCCCGCTTATATGTGATCAGCAATGCATATTGGGCGCCGAATGGCCGCCGGGCTAGCTTTGCGCGCATGAGGAACAAAACGACGGCATCGGCCCGGGACGGCGGCCGCCCGCGGGTTCGTGTCGGGGCTTTCGAGCGCGCTCGCCGCATCGTCACGTGAAGCAAGGTTCAGTGATGCATTCCAACGATGGCCGGGGTCCGCTGGACGGCGTTCGCGTCCTGGATTTCACCAACATGCTGGCGGGCCCCTATTGCACGCGCCTTCTCGCCGATCTCGGGGCGGAGGTCATCAAGATCGAGCCGCCGAACGGCGATCACAATCGCGGGCGCCGGCCGCTGCGCGACGGCCATAGCAGCTTCTTCGGCCATCTGAACGGCGGCAAGAAAAGCGTGGTGCTGAATCTGAAGAGCGCGGCCGGCCGGGACGCCGCGCTGGCCTTGGGCAAGCAGTCGCTCGTCGTCGTCGAGAACTGGCGCCCCGGCGTGGCCGACCGCCTCGGCGTGGGCCATGCGGCCCTGGCGCGGCTGAATCCGGGCGTGATCTATTGCTCGATCTCCGGCTTCGGGCAGACGGGGCCGCACGCCCAGCGCCCCGCCTATGCGCCCATCGTGCATGCGGCCAGCGGCTTCGATCTGGCGCAGCTGGAATATCAAGGCGGCCACAAGCCGGCGAAATCGGCGATGTTCGTCGCCGATGTGCTGGGCGGGACTTCGGCCTTCGCCGCCATCCAGACGGCGCTGTATCGCCACGCGCGTACCGGGGCCGGACAATATATCGACGTCTCGCTGATGGACTGCATGCTCAATCTGCTGATCAACGAAGTGCAGGAATCGCAAGCGCCTTCGTCGCAGCGGCTGCGCGCCTATCAGCCGCTGGAGACCTCCGACGGGTTCGTCGTCGTCGCGCCCACGAGCCAGAAGAACTTCGAGCAGCTGGCGCGCACCGTCGGGCACGAGGAATGGATCGCCGATCCGCGGTTTTCCGAGACGCCCGTGCGGGAGCGGCATTGGGACGAGTTCATGCAATTGATCGAAACCTGGAGCCGGCTTCGCACCTCGCAGAGTTGCGAGGACGCCCTGCTCGCCGCCGGCGTGCCCTGCAGCCGCTATCGAACCGTGACGGAAGCCTTGAGCGACGCGGAAAAGCACCAGCGCGGCGCGCTGTCGCGCGTGCGCGACGCGGCCGGCGCCTATTGGGTCCCCAACCCGCCGTTCCAGATGCCGGGCCTCAATACGACCGTGCGGCCGCATGTGCCGGCACTGAACGAGCATGGCGACGAGATTCTCGCCGGCCTGCTGAATTACTCGGAGACCCAACGCAGGGCATCGTCGGCGGCTCGCTGAGCTTGTCCGACCAGCGCAGGGAGGTGTGCGGCGTGAAGGTGACGGCGGCGGTGGCACCGGCGGGAGGCGGTCCGTTTTGCGTGTGCGAATTGGACCTCGAGAGTCCGCGCGACGACGAGATCCTGGTTCGGATATCGGCGGCGGGGCTCTGCCACACCGACATCGTGGCGCAACAGGGCGGCTTCGGCTTCGAGATTGCGGCGGTGCTGGGCCACGAGGGCGCCGGCACGGTCGAGGCGGTCGGACGGCTGGTGACGAAGGTCGTCCCCGGCGACCGGGTGACGCTGTCGTTTCGCTCCTGCGGCCGCTGTGCGAAGTGCGAGAGCGGCCATCCCGCCTATTGCCATCAGATGCCCGCGCTCAACTATGCCGGCATGCGCGCCGACGGCTCGCGCGCCCTCAGCTTGAACGGCCGGCCCGTCGTCTCCAATTTCTTCGGGCAGTCGAGCTTCGCCACCCATGCGCTGAGCTATGAGCGCAATGCGGTGCGATTGCCCGACGACATCCCGTTCGAGATCGCCGCGCCTCTGGGCTGCGGCGTGCAGACCGGCGCGGGCAGCGTGCTCAACGTCTTCCGGGCGCAAAGCGGCGCGAGCATCGTGGTGGCGGGCGCCGGCACCGTCGGCCTCAGCGCGGTGATGGCGGCGAAAATCGCCGGGTGCTCGACGATCGTCGCGATCGATCCGCTTCAATCGCGCCGCGCGCTCGCGCGCGAGCTGGGCGCGACGCATGTCATCGACCCGAAGACCGTGCCCGACATCGCGGCGGCGCTGCGCGAAGATCTGCCCGCAGGTGCCGACTTCGCCCTCGACACCACCGGCCGCCAGCCGGTGCTCGAAGCCCTGCTCGCGGCGCTTGGTCCCCAAGGCGTGCTGGGCTGCGTGGGCATTCCCGCACCCGACGCACCGACGCCCGGGAACCTTTCGAGGATCATCATGCTCGGGCACAGCGTGATGGGGATCATCGAGGGCGATGCCGACCCCGAGGTCTTCCTGCCGCGATTGATGGAATACTACCGCGCCGGCCGGCTGCCATTGGACAAGCTGATCGCGTGCTATCCGCTGTCGCGCATTGGCGAAGCCGTCGCGGACCAGCATGCGGGACGGTGCACGAAAATCATCCTGACGATGAACTGAAGCGGGAGGTCGCGGCGATGGAATTCTTTGCCGACTACACGATGACGACAGGCGGCGCCGCCGTTTCGGCGCCATCGACCTTCGACGTCGTCAATCCGGCGAACGCCCAGGTCTTCGCGGCGGCGCCGGATTGTTCGCCGGAGCAGCTAGACCTGGCCGTGCAGGCGGCGCGCGACGCCTTCCCCGCCTGGGCGGCGGTGCCGCTGGACGAGCGCCGCGACCGCGTCCGCGGCTTGGCGCGGGCGATCATGGAGGCTGCCGAGCCCCTGAAACGCCTCCTGACGATGGAGCAGGGCAAGCCGCACGCCGACGCGGAGGGCGAGGTCATGGGCGCGGGCTTGATGATGCAAGCCTATACCGGCCTCGATCTTCCCACGGCCGTCGCCGAGGACACGGCCGAGCATCGCGTGGAGACGCATCGCGTGCCGCTCGGAGTCGTGGCGGCCATCGTGCCCTGGAACTACCCGCTCATTCTGGCGGCCTTCAAACTCGGTCCCGCGCTGCTGGCGGGAAACACGGTGGTCCTCAAGCCGTCGCCCTATACGCCGCTGTCCACCCTCAAGATCGGGGAGCTGGCGCGCTCGATCCTGCCTCCCGGCGTCCTCAATGTCGTGTCCGGCGGCGACGCCCTAGGTCCCTGGATGACGGCGCATCCCGGCATCGACAAGGTCAGCTTCACCGGCTCCGCGGCGACGGGCAAGCGCGTGATGGCCGGCGCGGCGGGAACGCTGAAGCGCATGACGCTGGAACTGGGCGGCAACGACGCCGCCATCGTCCTGCCGGACATCGATATCGAGACGGTGGCGCCGCAACTGTTCTGGTCGGCCTTCGCCAACAATGGCCAGATCTGCATCGCGACGAAGCGCCTTTATGTGCACGAGGACATTTATGAGCCGCTCGCCGCCGCCATCGCGCGCTATGCCCGGACGGTCAAGGTCGGGGACGGTGCCCTGCAAGGCACGCAGATCGGGCCGATCAACAATCGCGCGCAATTCGATCGCGTCCGCGATCTCATCGCAGACGCACGCGACAACGGGTTCAAGTTCCTTCTGGACGGCAGGAGCCCGGACGGTCCGGGCTATTTCGTGCCGATCACGCTGATCGACGACCCGCCGGAAGACAGCCGCATCGTCCAGGAGGAGCAGTTCGGACCCGTATTGCCGCTGCTCAGATTCCGCGACGTGGATGACGTCGTCGCCCGGGCCAACCGCGGCGAAAACGGTCTTGCCGGTTCCGTCTGGAGCGCCGACACGGAAAAAGCGACGGCGATCGCGCGCCGCCTGGCGACCGGCACCGTCTTCATCAACAAGGTGCAATACCTGTCGCCCCTGGCCCCTTTCGGCGGGCACAAGCAGTCGGGGTTCGGGGTCGAGAACGGCGTTGAGGGATTGCTGGGATACACCAACGCCCAGACCTTCGTGACCGCGAAATGAGCGGAGCGCCTGTCGCATCCATACCGGCACTTATGGGCCATACGAACTTCATATTGGCACCGCGGCCCGTTTGCGGCTTCAACACGGAAAAATCGGGAATATGGCCGGCCGACCGGAAGGCGGGCGCGGGTTTTGCGGGGCCGTCGCGCAAGACCATGGCGGGGGGGGACGTCGATCTTGAGGAAACGCGATTCCGATTTTTGTCGAAATGGTTGACGATGTTCGAAGCGCGGCTGCCGACGGCGGCGCCATTGCTGATAGTGTCGTCGCGACGGCGGGTGGATGGAGAGTGTGATGTCGGTTGAACAATTTCGAATTCCGTCCGACCATGCCGAGACTTTGGTCGATGCCAAGGCTTACGCCGACGGCCGCATCTACGACACCCATGCCTGGCTGCGGAAAAACCTGCCCATCGGGCGGGCCGAGCCCGAAGGGTATGATCCGTTCTGGGTGATCACGCGCTACGACGATCTTCGCGCAATCAGCCGCGACAACCAGGCTTTCCATTCCGGCGACCGCTCGATCGTCCTGACCAGCCACGCCTCCGAACTGCTGGTGCGCAAGCTGACCGGCGACAAGCCGTTCTTCGTGCGCACGCTGGTGCAGATGGATCCGCCGGACCACATGAAATACCGGCTGCTGACCCAAGGATGGTTCGCCCCCAACAGGATCGGCGCGCTGCAGGAACGCCTCGACAAGCTCGCGGCCGCCTCCGTGGACAAGATGCGGTCGCGGGACGGCGCCTGCGACTTCGCGGCCGAAATCGGCCTGCACTATCCGCTCGAAGTCATCATGGACATCCTCGGCGTGCCCAAGGAAGACCACCAGTTCATGCTGCAGCTCACGCAGGAGGTGTTTGCGCCGCTGGATCCGGACTCGATGCCGGAGGGACTGGATCTGGACAATCCGGCCTTCCTCGCGGAGGCGAACAAGGCGACCTTGGACCGCATCGGGGCGTATTTTTCGAGGATCACGGAAGACCGCCGGCGCCAGCCGCGCGACGACCTGTCTTCGGTCATCGCCAATGCCCAGGTGGACGGCCAGGCGATTTCCGAAATGGACACGCAGGGCTATTACACGATCGTCGCCACCGCCGGGCACGATACCACCTCGTCCTCGATCGCCGCCGCGATGCATGCGCTGGCCGCCGATCCAAAGCTGTTTTCCCGCCTCAAGGCCGATGCCGGACTGATCCCCGCCTTCGTGCAGGAAGCGATCCGCTGGGCGGCGCCGGTCAAGACCTTCATGCGCTCGGCCACGAAGGATGCGGATTTCCAGGGCGCGCCGTTCCGCGCAAAGGACTGGATCATGCTGTGCTATGCCTCGGCCAACAGGGACGAGGCCGTCATCCGGGATGCCGACAAGTTCGATATCGACAGGCCAAAATTCGATCACGTGTCCTTCGGATATGGCGCGCATGTCTGCCTGGGGCAGCATCTCGCGCGCCTGGAAATGAAGATCCTGTTCGAACATCTCGTTCCGGCGCTCAAGTCGGTCGCGTTGGACGGCGAGGTCGAACTCAGCCAGTCGTTCTTCGTGAACGGCGCAAAACATCTGCCGATACGCTTCGAGCTCGAAGCGAACTGAAGCGATCTGCCAGGGACCGGCGCCTTACGCGGCGCCGGGGGGAGGGAGCATGCATCCCGGAATGTTCGCCGCCGCAAAGCCGGACCATCCGGCGGTGATCGTCGATGGCGGAAGGACGCTTTCGTACAGGGAATTGAATTCGCGCTCGCTCAAATTCGCGCACACGTTCAAGCGCCTGGGCGTGGGCGAGGGCGACAATGTCGCCTTGCTGCTGCCGAACGGAACCGAATTCCTCGAAGCGGCCTGGGGCGCCCACCGCATCGGCGTCTATTACACGCCGATCAACTACCACCTGACGCCGGGCGAGGCCGCTTACATCCTCAACGACTGCCAGGCGAAAGTCCTCGTTACCGCGTGCGAGGTCGGCGATCCGGCATGCTATTTCGCGCAGGCGCCCGGGCTGTCGCACATCATCGCCGTCGATGGCGAGGCGTCCGGGTGCCTCCGCGGTTCCGACGTGCTGAGCGCGCCGGACATGCCGCTGGACGCGGATCTCGACGGTGCGGTCATGCTGTATTCGTCCGGAACCACGGGCCGCCCAAAGGGAATCAAGGCGCCGCTGCCGCGCCGGCCGATCGGCGAGGATTTCAGCATCCGACGGATATTCGAGGTCCTGTCGGTGGACGGCGACAGCCGGTTCATCACGCCCGCGCCGCTCTATCACGCCGCGCCCTTGGCCTTCTCCATGGGCCTGCACCGGATCGGAGCGACGCTCGTCCTCATGCGGAAATTCGACGCGGAGCGCTGTCTTGATCTCATGCGAGAACGGCGTGTGACGAACGGGCAATTCGTTCCGACGATGTTCACGCGCTTCCTCCAATTGCCGCCCGAGATACGATCCCGTTTCTCGGCCGCGGATCTGAAGTCGGTGGTCCACTCCGCGGCGCCGTGCCCGCCGGAGGTGAAGCGCGCCATGATCGCCTGGTGGGGGCCGATCGTCTGGGAATATTACGCCTCCAGCGAAAACCACGGCGTGACCATGCTGGACGCCGAGGAATGGCTATGCCATCCGGGATCGGTCGGCCGCCCGGTCCGCGGCGTGGCCCACATCGTCCGCGATGACGGCTCGGACGCCGCGACCGGGGAGATCGGCGAGATCTATTTCTCCGGCGGCGCGCCGTTCGCCTATCACGGCGACGCCGAAAAGACGGCCTCCGCCCACAACGGCGCCGGCTGGGCCACGGTGGGCGACCGGGGCTATCTGGACGCGGACGGATATCTCTATCTCGCCGATCGTTCCAACGACATGATCATCTCCGGCGGCGTGAACATCTACCCGCGCGAGGCGGAAGATGCCCTTGCGCTCCATCCCTTCGTGTCCGACGTGGCGGTGATCGGCGTGCCGAACAAGGAGTTCGGCGAGGAGGTCAAGGCGCTCGTCGTGCCGCGGGACTGGTCGCAGGCCACGCCGGCCGCGGCGCAGGAGCTGATCGGACATTGCCGCAGCAAGATCGCGCACTTCAAATGCCCGCAGTCGGTCGATTTCGTGACCGAGCTGCCGCGGCTTCCGAACGGAAAGCTCTATCGCCGGCGGGCGCGCGAGGTCTATTGGCGCGGGCATGGCTCCGCGATCGTGTGATCGCCGGGCGAGCCGACGCGGCTGGGCCCGGCGCACGGTTCACAGAATGCGCGCGGGATGCGAAGGTGGGGGATGCTGACGCTCGGGATCGATTTTCTGACGGCGCTCGAACTCGAGCCGCTCGATTTCCTCGCCGTCGCCGAGGAGGAGGGCTGCAAGGCGGTGGGGCTTTCGGTGCAGGCCTGGAAGCCTTTGCCGTTTCCCAAACCGGACCTTGTCGGCAATCCGCGCGCCGTGGCCGAGCTTGCCAGGAGGTCGGCCGATACGGGCGTGCAAATCCACTCCGTCGAGCTGTTCGTGATGGAACCGGGCTGCGATATCGAGTCCTTCCGCCCGGCGCTCGCGGTGAGCGCGCAGCTGGGCGCGACGTATCTCATCTCGCTGGCGTTCGACGGCGAGCCTGCGCGCCTGAGCGACAGTTACGGGCGGCTTTGCGAGCTGGCGCGCGAATATCGCCTTTCGGTGCTCTGCGAGGTCCACAAGAGGCTGACCTTGAAAAGCATCGAAGGCGCCGTGGCGTTCTTCGAGCGCGCGGGCATCGACGTCAAGCTCGAATTGGATTCGCTTCATTTCTTCCGCCATGGCGGCAAGATCGACGAAATCGTCAAATATGCCCATCGCATCGGCCGCGCGCAGCTTTCCGACGGGCCGGCGAGCGCCACGGACGAAGAATACGACATCGAGTCGCGTTTCCGTCGGCAAATTCCCGGCGACGGCGAATTGCCGCTTGTCGATTTCCTTTCGGCGCTGCCGGACGGGATCGTGATCGCGCTCGAGACGCCGCGTCCCGATTACCGGACCCGGGACCGCATAAGGCGCGGAGTGGCCGGCGCCCGCGCCCTGCTGGCAAGGGCCAGGTCGTAGCGGCGCGAGACAGCCGCGAGACAAGGCGGGCGAGAAGGCTGAAAAAGCCGGCGACCCCGACGTGATTCGAACACGTGGCCTACGGTTTAGGAAACCGTTGCTCTATCCTGCTGAGCTACGGGGTCGTGCCGGACGCGCATAAGTGCCTCCAAACCGTGCCGGCGGCAAGGCGGTCGCGCGGCCACGCCCCGTCAGTCGCCGCGGGCGATCTTGCCGTGCGGGTCGATCGACAGCCAGCGCGAGCGGTTGAAGTCGCGCACATTGGGGACCCATCCCTTCACATAGGGCTCGACGATGTCCTGGGTGACGAGAAAGCGCGTCGGAATCACGGCGTCGTCGTCCAGCGCGGTCTGCTCGGCCTGGCGCAGCAATTCGCCGCGCACCCTGGCGTCGGCGGTCTGCTGCGCCTTGGCGAGCAGCGCGTCGTAGCGCGGGCTGTCGTACTTGCCGTAATTGTTGCCGCCCTGGGACTGCAACAGGTCGAGGAAGGTGCTGGCGTCGTTGAAATCGCCGATCCAGGCGCCGGTCGCCAGGTCGAAATCGCCTTGCTGCAGCTTCCGGTAGAAGATCTGGGTGTCGGTGTTGACGATGTCGATGTCGAAATAGACCTGTTTCAGCATGGCCTGCAGCACCGCGGCGACGCGCTTGGTGTCGGGCGAATTGCCGGTGTCGAAGGTGGTGTGGAAACGGTTGCCGGGCCCATAGCCCATCTCGACCATCAGCGCGCGGGCGCGCGCCAGGCGCCGGGAATAGGGCATCTTGTCGAACCAGATATGCGCGCCGCCGGGATAGTTCGCGACATGGGGCGGCACGAAGCCATAGGCGGGCAGATCGCCCAGCCGCAGGATCCGGTAGGTCATCGTCTCGCGGTCATAGACGAGGTTGACGACCTCGCGCATGCGCTTGTCCTGGAATGGCTTGCGCTTGAAGTTGGGCGTGAGGTAGTTGACGGCGAGAGCCGAATTGAGCTGCAGCGCCGGCTTGATGTGGGCGCGCATCCAGGCGATCTCGGCCGTCGGCACGAGATATTGGGTATCGAGCTCGCCGGCGCGGATCGCCTTCAGCGCCGCCAGCGTGTCGGAGGTCGGCTTGTAGATGACCGTCCGCAGACGGACATTCGCCGCGTCGTAAAAGCGGGGATTCTTGACCAGCGTGATGTGGTCGTTCGGCACCCATTCTTTCGGGACGAAGGGGCCGTTGGCGACGTAGTTCTCCGGCTTGGCCCAGGCGTCCCCCTTGGCGAGCAGGACATGGCGCGGCACGGGGAACACCGCCTGGTGCAGGAGATATTCCAGCATATAGGGCGCGGGATGCTCGAGCGTGACGACGAGCGTCTTGTCATCGACGGCGCGGATGCCGAGCGCAGAGGTCGGCATCTTGCCGGCGCTGATCGCCTGGGCGTTCTTGATGAGCCACAGATAATAGGCATAGGGCGCGCCGCGCGCCGGTTCCAGGATGCGGCGCCAGGCGAAGACGAAATCCTGCGCCGTCACCGGCTGGCCGTCCGACCAGACATGATCGCGCAGGTGGAAGGTCCAGGTCTTGCCGTCGGGCGACGTTTCCCAGCTCGTCGCGGCGCCGGGCATCGGCGTGCCGTCCGGCGCGTCGGCCATCAGTCCGACCAGCAGGTCGCCCACGACATATGCTTCCCACTGGCCGTCGATGTAATGCGGATCGAGGCTCTTGATCTCCGAACCGTTGCCGCGGACGAGAAAATCGGGGGAATGGATCGTCTGGTTGCCGCTGCCGAACTTGGTGCAGCCGGCGAGCAGAACCAGCAGGGCGGCGGCAAGCATCCGCGATAAGGCCATGGGACGTCCTTTTCCTCGAAGCGTCCTTGAATAGCGCAATGCGGCGCATTTGGAATAGCGCGCTCAATGGCCGCGCGGCAACAGCCACAGGAAGCGCGTGGGGTGCATGTCGCTGCGATTGTCCACCCAGCCTCTTACGTAAGGCTGAACCAGGTTCTGGCTGGTGCGGAAGCGCAGCGGGATCCAGGGATAGGCCTGGAGCGCCAGGCGCTCGGCCCGCGCCAGGAGGCGGCCGCGGGCGGGGGTATCGCGCTCCTGCTGGGCCGCGTTGAGCAGGGCGTCGAAGGCCGGGTTCCTGTAGCCGCCGTAATTGTTGCCGGCGTCGGAGCGCAGGAGGTCGAGGAAGTTGCTGGCGTCGTTGAAATCGGCGAACCAGGAGGCGGCGCCGAGATCGAAATTGCCGCCCGTCATGTTGCGGCTGTGCACCGCGGCGTCGATCGCGGTCACGTCGATATAGACCCAGATCGGCCGCAGCATGGCCTGGAACACGGCGGCGATGCGCCGGCTGTTCGGCTCCTCGAAGGTCTCGAAGGTGAGGCGCAGGGGATTGTCGGGGCCGTAGCCCGCCTGGAGCATCAGCCATTGCGCCTTCTTGAGGCGTTCGGCCGGCGCGAGCGGGCGGAAGTCGTAGGATTGCGGCCCGGGATAGTTCGCCACGCCCGGCGGCACGATGCCATAGGCCGGCGGCTCGCCCAGCCGCAGCACCTTGCCCGTCACGATCTCGCGGTCGAAGGCGAGGTTGAGGGCCCGGCGGATGCGCAGGTCGCCCAGCGGCGGACGGCGCAGATTGATCGAGATGTAGGAAAGGCCGAGCAGCGGCTTCAGATGCAGCGCCGCCGGCAGGTTCTTGCGGAGCCAGTCGATCTGGGTCAGTGGGATCGGCGTCTGGGTGTCGAGCGCGCGGCTGCGGAACTGGCGCAGGGCCGAGTTGCTGTCCTCGGTCGGGAAATAGGTGACCCTGTCGATGCGGACATGGGCGGCGTCGTAGAAGCGCGGGTTCTTCACCAGCGTGAGGTGGTCGTTGGCGATCCATTCGCGCGGCAGATAGGGGCCGTTGCCGACGAAATTGCCCGGCTTGGACCATTGGGCGCGCCTGGCGAGGACGGCATCGCGGGGAAGCGGCATCGCGGTCTGGTGCGTGAGGAGCTGCGGCAGATAGGGCGCGGGATGTTCGAGGCCGACGATCAAGGTCCTGTCGTCCGGCGCGGCGACGGCCAGGGCCGCCGGCGGCTTCCTGCCCAGGCTGATCGCCTGGGCGTTCTTCATCACCCAGAGATTGTAGGCATAGCTCGCGCCGGTCGCCGGATCGAGAAGCCGGCGCCAGGCGAAGACGAAATCGTGCGACGTCACCGGCCGTCCATCGGACCAGACATGATCGCGCAGATGGAAGGTCCAGGTCTTGCCGTCGGCCGAGGTCTCCCAACGCGTCGCGGCGCCGGGGATCGGCAGGCCGGCGGCATCGACGGTCATGAGGCCGACCAGCAGGTCGTTCTCGATATTGGCCTCGCCGATGCCGTCGATGAAATGCGGATCGAGGCTCTTGGTCTCCACGCCATTGCCGCGGGCGAGCGCGGACGCGGCGTCGGCGCGGCCGGCCGGCGCGGCAACCGTCAGCGCGGCGGCGACCAAGACCCGCACGAGTCCCGTTGGACGGAGAGGCACCGGCTTGCTCCGGATCGAACGCTGCGACATTCTCGCCGCGCCGACAGCGATAGCACAGGTTGGGCGGCGCGCCGACGAGAAGCAGGACGAAACGCCGATGAGAATTGCCGCCCTTGCCATGCTCGCTGCCTTCCTTTCGGCGCCGGCCGCCGCCCAAGCCGATCCGCGGCAGGACTTGATCGACGGCATGACGAACTGCAGCGCGATCGCCGACAATGC
>DASWOE010000207.1:0-5907 GCA_036398875.1 Rhizomicrobium sp. | reverse complement strand
CCTATCAGCCCATCGTCGAGCTCGCCGGCGGACAGACCAGCCATTTCGAGGCCCTGGCGCGGTTCGCCGACGGCGCCACGGCGGAGACGATCGACATGATCGAGGCGCTGGGCGTCGCCGACGCCTTCGACCTGGCGGTCGCGGTGAAGGTCCTGAGCGTGGCGCAAATGCGGCCCGATCAGAAGATCGCCTTCAACGTCTCGGGCAAGACGATCTGCTCGCCGTCGAATTTCGGATTGCTGGCCGGCCTGCTCGCGGGCAAGCGCGCCGCCGCCGGCCGGCTGCTGATCGAGATCACCGAAAGCGCCGAGATCGACCAGCTCGACAACGCGGCCAAGGCGGTCGCGGCGCTGCATGCGCTGGGCTATCGCGTCGGCCTCGACGATTTCGGCGCCGGCGCCGCGTCCCTCTCCTATCTGCACGCGCTGCCGGTCGATTTCGTGAAGTTCGACGGCGCGCTCATCGCCAAGCTCGGCCAGTCCCATCGCGACGACCTTCTGCTGGGCGGTCTGGTCAAGCTCTGCCGCGAGCTTGGCGTCACCACGGTTGCCGAGCAGATCGAGACCGCCGAGCAGGCGGCCGCCGCCAAGGCGATGGGGTTCGATCTCGGCCAGGGCTTCTTCTTCGGCGCAAGCGCGCGCGATCTTCCGCTGCCGGAGATCAAGGTCGCCGGCAAACGCAAGGGCGTCCAGGAAAGCTGGAGCTGAAACCTCCCCGCGCGCGGAATCGGATCGGCCCTGCGGCGGCCGCCCGCGACCGCAAATCCCGCTGAGATCACGGTTGCGTGATCTTGCGGCGCCCGCCTTGAAAAGAATGTAAGCCTTGGCTTACGGTAAGCGATGGCTTACAGGAATGCCCTCGACGTTTTGGCCGATCCCACGCGGCGGCGCGTGTTCGAGCGGCTGCGCCGCGGACCGTTGGCCGTCGGCCGCCTGGCGAGCGGGCTTCCCGTCAGCCGGCCGGCGGTTTCGCAGCATCTCAAGGTGCTGAAGGAGGCCGGCCTGGTGCGCGAGGAGCAGGATGGAACGCGCCGCATCTACCGCATCGATCCGCGCGGCCTGGCGCGCCTGCGAAGCTGGCTGGATCAGTTCTGGGACACCGCGCTCGACGCCTTCAAGGCCGAGGTCGAGCGCGAAGACGACAAGGGGACGCCGTGACCAAGACCGTTTCGATCGCGCCGGTATCGAAGACGCTGACCGTCCATGCCACCCAGGCGCATGCCTTCGAGACGTTCACCGCCGGGATCGATCGCTGGTGGCCCAGGAGCCATGGCGTCGGTTCCACGCCGATGGTCAGATCGGCGATCGAACCGCGCCCGGGCGGGCGCTGGTACACGGTCCATGAGGACGGCAGCGAGGTCGTCGTCGGGCATGTGCGCGTGTGGGAGCCGCCGTCGCGCGTCGTCTTCAGCTGGGAGATCAGCGCGCAATGGAAGCCCGACGCCAGCGTGGCTTCGGAAGTCGAGGTCGCCTTCACGGCCGAAGGTCCGCGGACCACCCGGGTCGATCTCGTCCATCGCGATTTCGAGGCGCTCGGGCCGGACGGCGGCGACAAGCTTCGCCGCGACGTCGCTGGCGGCTGGCCCGGCCTGCTGGATCTGTTCCGCACGGTGGCGGAACGCTGACACACACCATGGAGGGATATCAATGACGGGGCGCGCGCTGCAAAAATGCCGTCATCTGATCGCCGGATTCGCGATCGCCACGGTCCTGGTATTTCCCTGCCGGGCCGCCGTCGGCGATGCCGCGGCGAACGGATTTTCCGTGAGCGAAAGCGCCCATGTCGCGGCGCCGCCCGGCAAGGTCTACGCCGCGCTGATCGCGCCCGGCCGCTGGTGGAGCCCGCTCCACACCTTCTCGAAGAACGCCGCCAATCTTTCGCTCGACGCCAAGGCGGGCGGCTGCTGGCGCGAGACGCTGCCCGATGGCGGCTCGGTCTGCCATCTGGCGGTGGTCTACGCCGATCCCGGCAAGGCGCTGGTGCTGCGCGGCGCGCTGGGCCCGCTGCAGGGGCTGGGGGTCGAAGGCGCGATGAGCGTGCAGCTCAAACCCGCCGGGACCGGCACGGATCTCACGCTGGTCTACAATGTCGGCGGCTATCTGAAGGAGGGGCTGGCCGGCTGGGCCGTGCCGGTCGATCAGGTCTTGGGCGAACAGGTCGGGCGGCTCAAATCGCTCGTGGAGACGGGATCGCCGGCACCGAAACCGTGAAGGGGAGGCGACACGCTGACGGTGGGCGACATCTCGGTCGGCGCCGTGCTGCCGGCCGCGGAGCAGGCCAAAATGCCGCTCGAAAACTATCGTGGCATCCAGCGCTGGATCGCCGAACTGCGCGCCGCCCCGGGCTGGCGGAAAGCCTCCTTGGTCGGGAAATAAGACGTCCGGGACGGAGCGCGTGACGCTTTGCGTCGGCGCTGCTAGTCTTGACGCAGGAGCGCAAAACACACGCTTCTGATCCTGTGCGCGCGGATCGGATTCAACCCGCCCTGACGATCCGCCGGACGCTTCGATTTGTCCGCAAGGTCAGGATTTCGTCCCGAACCCATCCAGGAGCGCGCGCATGGCCCCGCACGGCAGCAATCAGACCCGGCATTGGCAGGCGCTCGACGCCGCCCATCACGTCCACCCCTTCTCCGACACCGCCGCCCTCAACCGGGAAGGCGTGCGCGTCGTCACCCGCGGCGAGGGCGTCCATCTGTGGGACAGCGAGGGCAAGAAGATCATCGACGGCATGTCGGGGCTGTGGTGCGTTCACGTCGGCTACGGCAATCGCGAGCTGGCCGAAGCCGGCTGCGAGGCGCTGAACACGCTCCCCTACTACAACCATTTCTTCAAGACCTCGAACCCTTGGACCATCGAACTGGCGGCCAAGCTCGCGACGCTGCTGCCGGCGGGCCACGCGCGCATCTTGTTCGCCAATTCGGGCTCGGAGGCGAACGACTCGGCGCTGAAGCTGATCCGCTATTACTGGAACCTGAAGGGCAGGCCGGAAAAGAAGATCCATCTGTCGCGCGACTACGCCTATCACGGCGTGACCTTCGCCTCGGCGTCGCTGTCGGGGCTGACGCCGATGCATCCGCAATGGGATCTGCCGCTGCCGGGCTTCGAGAAGGTACCGGCACCCTATTGGTACGGCGCCAAGGCGGCCGGCTATGGCGACATCGCGCCGGCCGATTTTGGCCGGCTGATCGCCGCCAGGCTCGAAGAGAAGATCCTGGAACTGGGGCCCGGTCGCGTCGCGTCCTTCTCCGCCGAGCCGATCCAGGGCGCCGGCGGGCTGATCTTCCCGCCGCAAGGCTATTGGCAGGCGGTGCAGGAGGTTTGCGCGCGCCACGACGTGCTGCTGCATCTCGACGAGGTGATCACCGGCTTCGGGCGCACCGGCGAATGGTTCGGGGCGCAGACCTACGACATCGCGCCCGACATCATGACCATGGCCAAGGGCCTGTCGTCCGGCTACCAGCCGATCTCGGCGGTGTCGCTGGGCATGCGGATGGCGGACACGATCCTCAATGCCAATGAGGAGATGGTGCACGGATTCACCTATTCCGGCCATCCGGTGGCAAGCGCGGTGGCGCTGAAGAATCTCGAAGTGATCGAACGCGACGGCCTGGTGGCGCGGGTGAAGACCGCGATCGGCCCCTATCTCCAGCGCCGGTTGGCGGAGACCTTCGCCGACCATCCCATCGTGGGCGAGGTGCGGGGGCAGGGTCTGCTGGCGGCCATCGAACTGGTGCGCGACAGGACGGAGCGCAAATTCTTTCCCGATCCGGGCGCGGTCGGCACGCTCTGCCGCAACTACTGTTTCGAAGACGGACTGGTCAGCCGCGCGATCCGCGACACGATGGTGCTGGCGCCGCCGCTGATCGTATCGGAAGGCGAAATCGAGGAGATCGTCGCCACCTTGAAGTCGGCGATCGATCGCACCGCGAAGGATTGCGGAAAACTGTAGCGCGATATTTTGGATCGACTCCGGAAAGACGGCGTCGCCAGCGTGCCGCGATTCGAAGCCGTCCCGGCGCGGCCGGGAGCGCGCGCGCCATCACGTCGCCGTGTGGTGTTGGCGGGCCCCGTTCATGCGGACGCCGGCGGAAAGGGTTCGGCGCCGTTTTCGCGGAATTCCGCGCTTGCTGGCGGTCGGAATCGCATGTGACAGATTTGCACCTGTCATTAAAAATAATTGGAAAATCCGGTTTGGCGAAAAAAATCTTGCAATGTGTGGCTTCGATGCATAGGTTGTCTTTCGAAGGATGAAACATCGTCTGGCAAGCACTGCCCCCCCGCTCGCAAGCCGGGCGACATCCTTCGAAGGTGCCGGTCATCCCCTCCCGGCGCCCGCGCGTAAGGCGCATCCGGCGCCCGGTCGGCCCCCCGACCGGGCGTCATTTTATTTGCGGCCTTGAAACCCGCCTCAGCGTGAGATTGATCCGGCCGCCGCCGGGCATCAGGGTCGAGCTTCCCGCCACGATCCGGTCGATGCCGTGGAACATCCGTCGCGCCGGACCGCCGAACACCACCACGTCGCCCGAATGCAGAACGACGCTGCGCGTCGGGCCCTTGCGCGCGGTGCCGCCGAAGCGGAACAGCGCGTCGTCCCCCAGCGAGACCGAAACCACGGGCGCCTGGCTTGCCGCCTCGTCGCGATCCTGGTGCGCGCCCATCTTTGCCGCGCCGCGATAGAGATTGACCAGGCAGCATTGCGGCGGCGCGGGATAGTCCGCCACCGCATCCCAAAGATCGAGAAGCGCGGACGGCATCGCCGGCCAGGGCTTGCCGGTCGTCGGATGGCGCGGCGCGTAGCGGTAGCCGGCGATGTCGGAGATCCAGCCCAGCGCTCCGAGATTGGTCTCTTCGACCGAAAACGGCTTGCCGGATTTTGGCATGACCGGCTTGTAGAACGGTGCCTCTTCGATGCGAGCCAGCACGTCGTCCAATAGCGATCGCTGCGCCGGCCGCGAAAAATATTCGCGCCACAGCGCGACGCCCGGCGCCAGTCCCAGCGGCGCTACCATTGCCAGCGATTGGCCGGCGCGCGACGCTCGAAGATCGCCCTGAAACTGCCCGCATGGCCGCTCTCCCGCAGCCAGTCCCGAAACGCCTCCGGCGCATAGGCGTCGCGGATCCAGTCTGCGAGCGGCCGGCCGCGCGCCTCGCGCTCGGCATAGTGCACGAACTGCTTCAGCCAAAGCTGTTCCTGCTTGGGCAGGTGCAGATAGGGCCAGCGCGCGAATTGCGCCAGCGCCGCGCCGCAGGCGCTCCAGCCCCGGCGATGCAGCAGATAGAGCGCGGCGGCAAGGCTGGTGCGGTCCTGCCCGCCGGAGCACTTGACCAGAAACGGCTTGCGCGCGGCGTCGAAGGCGTCCAGCAGGTCGATCAGCATGGCGCGCGTCGGCAGGTGGCGCGAATCGAGCGTCACGTCGAAATGGGCGATGCCGCGCGCCTGTGTCGTGCGCTTCTCGCCGCGCCACCAGCCATATTTGGGGTTGGGTCCGCGCAGATTGATCACGCTGGCGATGCGGTGGCGCGCCAGGAACGGACCGAGGAATCCCGCCCAGGCCTGCGCGGCGCGCGCCGCCTCGCCCGGCACGATCCAGTGAAAATTGTAGAGGACGTCGCCTGGTCCGCGCATGGCGGATGTTTAGCGGCGCGGGCTATCATGCGCAAACCGACGGGGGGAAACGATGCGGCTCAGTTCGCTGATCAGATTGTGGCTGTGGACGGCGCTGCTGGCGGCGGTCGCCTTCGCCATCCTGGCCGTCACCGACCAGAAGCTCAAAGCCGCCACGGGCTTCGGCACGGTGGACCTGCAGTCCGCGCGCACCGCGTTCGACGCCAAGCGCATCTTCACCGCCTGGATCGACCGCTCCCATGCCGCCGCGGCCGGCTTCGGGCTCGGCTTCGACTATCT
>DASWOE010000206.1:0-4206 GCA_036398875.1 Rhizomicrobium sp. | reverse complement strand
CCGGCGACATGGCCGAGCTGACCATCCGCCTGGTCAGCGCCGCCTTCGTGCTCGGCTTCCAGCTCGCCGCGCCGTTCATCGTGTTCGGCTTCGCGCTCTATGCCGCGCTCGGCGTGCTGGCGCGGCTGATGCCGCAGCTCCAGGTGTTCTTCGTCGCCATGCCGGTCAACATCCTGTTCGGCTTCGTGCTCCTGGCGCTGCTGATCGGATCGATGATGACGCTGTTCCTGAACTTCTTCGCGGCGCAGATGGCGCAGTTCCTGTAAATGGCCGACGAACGCGATTCCGCGCAGCAGACCGAACAGCCGACGCAGAAGCGGCTGGAAGAGGCGCGCGAGCACGGCGACATCGTCAAATCGCCCGAGGTCTCGGCCTTCGTGCTGCTGCTGGGCGGGACCTTCGTCATCCTGATGTTCGGCGCCTCGACCGCCAGGCAATTGACGCTGGCGCTGCGGATGTTCCTGGAGCAGCCCGAGCAGATCGGCGTCGCCTCGTCCGCCGACGTCATGGCGCTGACCCGCCACGTCGTCATGACGCTGGGCGCCATCCTGGCGCCGGTCTTCGCGATGATGATGGCGTTCGCCATAGGCGGCCATGTGCTGCAGGCGCGCCCGAGCTTCACCCCGGAGAAGATCAAGCCCGACTTCGCCAAGCTGTCGCTGATCGCGGGCCTCAAGCGCATGTTCGGGCCCGAGGGCTGGCTCAACCTGCTCAAGGGCCTGCTCAAGATGGGCGTCGTGGGCTTCGCGGTGTGGACCCAGGTCTGGCCGGAGCGCACCATGCTGGAATCGGTGATGACGCAGTCGCCGCTCGGCATCGCCGGCGACATGAGCCAGCTTCTGTTCAAGCTGCTGATGGCGGCGCTGGCCGCGCTGGCGGCGATCGCGGCGGCCGATTACGTGCTGCAGCGCTATCGCTTCACCCAGCGCAACAAGATGTCCAAGCAGGAGATCAAGGAGGAATATCGCCAGAACGAAGGCGATCCGCAGATCAAGGCGAAGATCCGCCAGATCCGGGTGGAGCGCGCCAAGAAGCGCATGATGGCGCAGGTGCCGCAGGCGACCGTGATCGTCACCAACCCGACGCATTATGCGATCGCGCTGAAATACGAACAGGGCAAGACGGCGGCGCCGGTCTGCGTGGCGAAGGGCGTCGATGCGCTGGCGCTGCGCATCCGCGAGGTGGCCAAGGCGAACGACGTGCCGATCGTCGAGAACCCGCCGCTGGCCCGCGCCCTCTATGCCGCCGTCGAGATCGACGAGGTGATCCCGCAGGAGCACTTCAAGGCGGTGGCGCAGGTGATCGGCTATGTCTATCGGCTCACCGGCAAGATCAGGGCGGGGCGCTGACAGGCGCCCCTGTCCTCCCTACCGGCACAGCGTGTCGAAGGGCAGCACGGCCGCAACGCGGGGCGCGAAATTCACGCCGCGCGCCGCCATCGCCTGTTCCAGGCTGGCGGGCGTGGGCGGCAGGCGCGGATCGAGCTGGGCGGCGTAGAACGGATCGCTCTCGGCCTCGGGCAGCGAGACGTAGGACACGCTCCGGCTTCGATACAGCGCCAAGAGGCGCGGCAGCATGCGGGCGTCGAAGGCGCCGATATGCATCAGCAGGACATAAGCGATGTCGCGGCCGTAAAGCTGCTGCGACAGATCGTGGTAGTAGCCGAGGCTCGCATCGGCGGCGGCCAGGAACGCCGTCTCCATCGCCCCGATGGTCTTGTCGTCGTGCTTTGCGACGCAGCGGGCATAGGCGTCGTTCCACTGCCAGTCGTCGAAGCTCATCGTCACCGCGGCGATTTTATAGCCCTGCGCCGCCAGGAAGGCGCGGCCGCCCAGATGCTTGGCCAGCGTGTCGCCCTCGCCGAGATAGGGATAGCGCAGCCAGCGCCAATCCCGGCCCGCCATAAGGGGGGCGATCGCGGCCTCGCCCTTGAGCGTGTCGGCACTCCATGCCTCGACCGTGTTCGTGTTGAGGTTCATGTGCGAATAGGTGTGGTTGGCGAGCGGGAAGCCGGCGTCGCGCCACAGCCGCAGCACCGGCGCGGACGGCGCGTCGTCGATCAGCCTGAGGCCGTTGACGAAGCCGTAGACCGGCGGAGTGTCGGCGGCCTTCAGCGCGGCGATGATCTGCGACGCGATCTCCATCCGCGTGGTGCCGGCCGGCAGCGCGGCATGCGAGGGCAGATCGTCGAAGGTGATCGCGATCGTCATCTGCGCCGCCGCCGGCGCGGCACACAGAAAGAGGGCGGCGGCGAGGAACAGTCTTTTCATCTGCGTTTGCCCCGATGCGAAGGACGACGGACGGCGGGCGCGGCCTTTGGCGGCGCGAAGAAGGCGAGCGGGATCAGATCGGCCATCGCCTGGTAGCCGGCCGGCGAGGGGTGGATGTGATCGCCCGAATCGAACGCGGGCAGCAGGCGGTCGGGCGCCGCCGGATCGCGCAGCGCCGCGTCGAAATCGGCCACCGCATCGACATGGCCGGGGCTGCGGATCCAGGCGTTGAGCGCCTGGCGGTCGGCCTCGTTCTCGCCCGTCGGGTGGTAATAGGAAAAGCCCATGAAGGGCAGCAGCGTGCCGGCCATCACCGCGATGCCGTGGTCGTGGGCGCGCCGGACGATCTGGCCATAGGCCGCGACGAGGCGCGCCACCAGCGCGGCGTGATCGGCGGCGGAGGCGGGAGCCTCGCGCGTCAGCATGCCCAGATCGTTGATGCCTTCGAGCAGGATCAGCCAGCGCACGCCGCCCTGCGAAAGCACGTCGCGGTCGAAGCGCGCCAGCGCGTTGGGGCCAAGGCCGTCCAGCAGCAGCCGGTTGCCGCCGATGCCCATGTTCAGCACGCCGATGCCGCGCGTCGCCGCATCGCCCTGGAACCGCCGCGCCAGATCGTCGGGCCAGCGGTTGTTCGCGTTCGGGATCGAGCCGCGGCCGTCGGTGATGGAATCGCCCAGCGCGACGAGCGCGCCTTGCGCCGCCGGTCCCAGCACCTCGACCGCTTCGAGCAGGTACCAGTGCTCCAGCGCGACATAGGGCGACGGCGTCGCCGCCGCGAGCTGATTGCCGGGCGCGAGAAAGGACGTCGCGCGCGCGCCGGGATGGCCGGTCGGCGGCACGGCGAGATCGTCGTAATGCAGCGAGATCGTCAGATCGGATTGCGGCGCCACCGGGAAGGCCAGCGGATCGGAGAGGATATCGGCGCCAGCGGGGATCGTCACATCGGCCTGGCCGGCGAAGCTGAGCGCCGCATCGCTTTGCGGGACGACGGCGCCGAGCAGGCCAGGCAGCGGCCGCGCCGCATGCACCGCGGTCAGATGCAGCGGCGCCCCGCCGGCGGCGTTGGAAATCCGTATACGGATCGTCTCGCCGCCGACGGAGAGATGCACGGTCTGGCGCAGCGTCGTGTCGTGCAGCGCGTCGGCCGGAAGCTGATTGGACGGCTCGGGCAGCTGCTGCGCCGCCGACCAGCTCCCGATCCAGCGCGGCGCGAGCGTCGCGGCGCGCAGCCGGTCGGCGCGATGCGCAAGGTGTGCCGTATGCCCGTGCGGGGGGTGCGCCAGCGGTCCCCGGGCGAGCGCCGCCGGCGCGACCAAGACGGCTGCGGCCAGAGCCGCCGCGAGCCAGATCCCCTTCAACGCATCCATCCCCGAATTATGGTAACGATACCAGGACGCTAGCGATTGGCATTTCTCAATGCAATGCGGCCCGCCCTTGGGGAGACATACGGGGATCGGGACGCCTTTCGAAAAAAGGCCTAACTTCGGAACCTGCGAATCATGATGGCGACCCGCAGCCTCAGTTCGAGTTTCGGCATCCCCGCCGGCGCCTGGCGCTGGGCGGCTCTCGGATTTCTGTTCCTGGCGCTGGCATCGGCGGGCCTCGCGGTGGCGACGCCCGACGTGGTCGGCTGGGCCGGCGTGATGCTGCTGGCGGCGATCGGCGCGGTGGCGAGCCTGTTCCTGTTCGCGGTGTGGCCCAAGGAGAAGCTGTCCGCCGCCGATGCGCGCCGCATCGCCGAAGCCGCGTCGCGCGCCAATATCGCCTGGGCGATCACCACCAAGGACGGCGCGGTGGTCGATGCCAACGAGGTCTATCGCAAGATGTCGGGCGCGGCGGAGGGCGAGGCCGCGCCGCCGCCCGAACTGGCGCTGGCGGGCGAGCCGTCGGCGGCGGTGCTCTACCGCCTGACGCGCGGCGCCGCGGAAGGGCTGGC
>DASWOE010000205.1:0-8582 GCA_036398875.1 Rhizomicrobium sp. | reverse complement strand
GAGACCGTCGCCGGCCGCACGGCGCAGCTCAAGGCGTCGATCGAGTCGGCCGAGAGCGCGCTCAAGACCGCCGGCACGACGCTGGATGCGCAGGCGGCCAGCTTCCGCGCCGCCGCCAGCGCCGCCGCCGACGCGCCGCATGCCGCCGCGGTCGAGCTCGACCGCCAGGCCAAGCGGATCGAATCCGTCGCCGATGCGGCGATGGCGCGCGCCGAATTCGTGCTGGGCCGGCAGGAGCGCCATCGCACCGGGATGAACGAATTGATGCAGCGGCTGAAGGAGGAAAGCGCGTCCTTCGAACAGGCGCTGTCCAAGGAACGCTCCTCGATGGAGCAGGCGATCCAGGCGCTGGGCGGCGAGGCGCAGAAATTCGAGACCGTCACCGGCGACGCCGAGCGCCATCTCGAAATCATCATGGCCAACGCCTCGTCGCGCGCGGCGCAGCTCACCGGCAACTTCATGCGCGAAGCCGAGAAGCTGAAGGAGGCGAGCGACAGCGCCCACACCACGCTGCAGAACATGATCAACGCGCTGCACCAGGCCAATGCCGGCGCCCAGACGCTGATCGGCGAGACCGCGACCGAGGCCAAGTCCAACGCCCGCGCCTTGGTCGGCGAGGCGATGGCGGAATGCGAAAGGCTGCTGCGCACCTCGGGCGAACTCGCCGCCGAGGCGACCGAAATCCGCACCACGCTCGCCAGGACCGTCGAGGACGTGCAGCGTCATCTGCTCAGCCTGCCCGCCGTCGCGCAGCAGGAAGCGCGCCGCGTCCGCGAAATGGTGAAGACCGAGACGGAGGAGATGCTCGATCTTTCCGCCCGCACGCTCTCCACCATCCATGCGCGCAGCGCGCCGCGCATGCCGCGCCAGCCCTCGGCACCGGTGGTGCCGGAGCCGCCCGAAAGCGAGGGCCTGATCGGCATGGCCAAGCGTCTGACCCAGCGCCCGCGCAAGGCCAGGAGCGACGCACAAGCGCCGCGCGCCGAGCCCGGCAAGGGCTGGGAGATGCGCACGCTGCTCGCCGCGGTCGAGACCGGCGAATCGAAGGAGCTGAAGCCGACCGCCGCCGCCGCGCTGGGCGCGCTGGAAGCGGCCCTGGCCGACCTGGCGGTCGATCTCGACGGCATCACGGCGGATACGGCGCCCGGCGAAGACGAATGGCGCCGGTATCTCGCCGGCGACCGCTCGGTGTTCGCGCGCCGCCTCGCCGAAGCCATCGACGACGACACGGTCAACCGCATCGCCACGCTGTATCGCGAAGAACCGTGCTTCCGCGACGCCGCCAATGCCTATATGGCGGAGTTCGAGGCCTTGCTGGCGCGCGCCAAGGACGGCGATGGCGGCGGGCTTCTGACCTCCACCATGCTGAGCGCCGATACGGGAAAGATCTTCCTCGCCGTGTCCTATGCGCTGGGGCGGCTATAGACGCCGCAGTCTCGCGGCATAGAAGCCGTCCATCCCGCCGCTTTCGCTTGCGTGGCAGGGCAGCGTGCGCAGATCGCCCCGCGCATCGATCCATGCGCTCTTGCCGAACACCTCTTGCGGCGTCACCGCCGCGCGCGCGAAATCCGCATGGCGCGACAGGAACCGCGCCACCTGTTCGCTGCCCTCTTCGGGCTCCAGCGAGCACACCGCAAAGACCAGCGTGCCGCCCGGCGCCACCATCTGCGCCGCCGCGTCGATCAGTTCGCCGGCCGCCTGCTCGCACAGCGTCACGTCCGCCGCGCTCTTGATCCAGGGCAGTTCGGGATGGCGCCTTATCGTTCCCGTCGCCGTGCACGGCGCGTCGAGCAGCACGAAAGGCGCCGGCGCGACGGGGCGAAAGTCGCGAACATCGGCCGCGACCAAGCGCGCATCCAGACCCGTACGCGCCAGGTTCTCCGCCACGCGCGCGAGGCGCGCCGCTTCGCGCTCCACCGCGATCACCTTGGCGCCTGCGGCGGCCAGCTGCATCGTCTTGCCGCCCGGCGCGGCGCACAGATCGATCACCGTGTGGCCGCGCACATCGCCCAGAAGGCATGCCGGCAGCGTCGCCGCGGCGTCCTGCACCCACCAGTTTCCCTCGGCGAAGCCGGGCAGCTCCGCGATGCGGCCGGCATCGGACAGCCGCACCACATTGCCGAACAGCCGCAATCCATCCGGCGCCGCCAAGCCCTCGGCTTTCAGCACGATGTCCAGCGGCGGCGGGCTGAGCTGCGCCATGGCGATGGCCCGCGCCGTCTCCTCGCCGAAGCCGTCGCACCAGCGCTGCCACAGCCAGTCCGGCGTGTTGAGCCGGGCCGCGTCCTGGGCCTCGACCATCTCCCGGCCCTCGCGCGCCAGGCGCCGCAGCACCGCGTTGATCAGGGCCTTGAAATGCACCGCCTTGGGGTCGGCCTGCGCCAGCCGGTTCGCGGCATCGACGGCGGCATGGGCCGGCACGCCCAGGAACAGAAGCTCGCAGGCGCCGGCAAACAGGATTTCCAGCGTCGGGCCGGATTTGTGCGGCGGCGGGGTCTTCGGCACGCAATGGCGGATCAGCGCTTCGATCTGGCCCAGCCGGCGCAGCGTCTGCGATGCGATGACGCGCGCAAAGCCGGCGTCGCGCGCCGGCAAATGCGGAATCGATTCGAGCGCCAGATCGAGGGGCCGGCGCTTGCGCAGGACCTCCGACAGAACGCTCTGCGCCGCGGCGCGCGCGGCGAGGCCTTCGCTCACGCCCAGGGACCCGGCTGCGGCGCGGCGCGGCCGGCCATCGCTTGGAGCCGCGCGATGCGTTCCTCCGTAGACGGATGGCTTGAAAAGAGCCCCGAAAGGCCGCCGCCATGCAGCGGGTTGACGATGAACATATGCGCCGTGGCGGGATTGGCTTCGGCCTGCGGATTGGAAATCGCCTCGGCCGCGTGCTCGATCTTGCCGAGCGCCGAGGCCAGCCAGAGCGGCCGGCCGGAAATCTCCGCGCCTTCGCGATCGGCTTCGAATTCGCGCGACCGGCTGATCGCCATCTGCACCACCATGGCGGCGATCGGGGCGAGGATGGAGACCAGCAATACGCCGACGATGCCCAGACCGTTTCGCCGGTCGTTGCCGCCGCCGAAGAACAGCGCGAAATTCGCCAGCATCGACACCGCGCCCGCGATGGTGGCGACGATGGTCATGGTCAGCGTGTCGCGATGCTTCACATGGCCAAGCTCATGCGCCAGCACGCCGGCGAGTTCCTCCTGGCTCACGCGGCTGAGCAGGCCGGTGGTCACGCACACGGCGGCGTGCTCCGGATCGCGCCCGGTGGCGAAGGCGTTGGGCTGGTCGTTTTCGACGATATAGACCTTGGGCATCGGCAGGCCGGCCTGACCCGCGAGCTGGTGCACCAGGTGCACGAGATCAGGCGCATCGGTCGCCTCGCGCGCGCCGTACATCGACAGCAGCACCTTGTCGGAGTTCCAATAGGCGAACAGGTTCGTGCCGGCCGCGAACAGGAAGGCGATCGCCATGCCGGTCCCGCCGCCCAGCAGGAAGCCGACGAACACGAACAGGGCGGTCAAGGCCGCCATCAGAAAGCCGGTGCGCAGGATATTCATCGCCGCTTGATGTATGCTGCGCCCGCCCAGCGTCAAGCAGCCCGTGATGTCCGATCCCACCGAGCCGACCGAAGCCGAAATCGCCCAGCGCATCCGCGAAGCCGGCATGCGCGCCCGTGCCGAGGCCGACGCCCGCCGCAACGCCGCGCCACCGGCTCGCATGCCGCCGGAACGGGGCGGCCGGAAAGGGCCCGAACCCACCCGCTATGGCGATTGGGAAAAGAAGGGAATCATCTCGGATTTCTAAGGCTATTGCGGTGCCCTTGATCGGCCGTCCGCAAGGGTCCACATAAGCCCGACGGAGCACGCGACCATGTTCATCCAGACCGAATCGACCCCCAATCCGGCGACGCTGAAATTCCTGCCCGGCCGCGAGGTCATGGGCGAAGGCCAGGTCGCGGACTTCCCGACCGCCGAGTCTGGCGCGCGTTCGCCGCTGGCGGCGGCGCTGTTCGCGGTTCCGGAGGTCAGCCGGGTCTTCTTCGGCGCCGATTTCATCTCGGTCACCAAGCGCGACGGCGACTGGAAGCACCTGAAGCCCGCCGTCCTCGGCGCCATCATGGAGCATTTCACCCACGGCCTGCCGCTGATGACCGGCACGGCGGAAGAGGCGGACGACGCCTCTTATGGCGAGGAGGGCGATCCGCAGGTCGTGGCCCAGATCAAGGAACTGATCGACACCCGCGTGCGCCCGGCCGTGGCGCAGGACGGCGGCGACATCATCTATAAGGGCTTCGACGGCGGCGCCGGCATCGTGTTCCTGCACCTGCAGGGTTCCTGCGCCGGCTGTCCGTCCTCCACGATGACGCTCAAGAACGGCATCGAGAACATGCTGCGCCACTACGTGCCAGAAGTGAACGCCGTCGAGGCGGTGTAGCACCCACCTATGGGGCTAATTGTAGTTTTTGGCACTAAAGTATAATCTTCAACAGAGAAGTTATACTTGGCCATAGATCGCGTGGACGCCGAAAAATTTCGAGGCTCGCCAACCGGAACGCTGGTCGCAACCGTCGATGGTGTCCAAGCCTTCGTACCGCGAGCCCTTCCGCGCGATCTGAACCTTGCCGGCCTCAGTCGGGAGATCGCCCGCGCGCATTCGGCGCTTGGCGAATTGAACGGCCTGGGCGACCAACTCGCCAATCCCTATCTCCTCATCGCGCCGTTGCAGCGTCAGGAAGCGCTGGTGTCCTCGCGCATGGAAGGCACGGTCACGGGTTATCCGGAACTGTTTCTCCTCGAGGCCGGTGCCGAGGACGTGCGCAACCGTTCCGACGCCCAGGAAGTCGCCAATTACATCGCAGCTTTACAGGACTGTATCCACCAGCTGTCGGGCCTGCCTGTCAGCACGCGCCTGCTGAAAAGCGTGCATCGTACATTGCTCTCGGGGCTGCCGCCGGGCCGCGCCCAGGGCGGACCACCGGGAGAATTCAAGACCACGCAGAATTATATCGGGCTTCGGGGTCGGCCGATCGCCGAGGCGCGATTCGTACCGCCACCGCCCATCGAGACCGATCGCACGATGTCCGAATTGGAGACCTTCATTCATGCCGAGGATTTTGCCGGCTATCCGCCCTTGGTGCATGCGGCGCTGGTCCATTATCAGTTCGAGACCATTCACCCGTTTCCGGACGGCAATGGTCGAATCGGGCGATTGATCACGCCCTTGGTCCTCCTGGAAAAGAAAGTCCTGCGCCAGCCTTTGCTCTATCTGAGCCCCGTGCTGGAGGCGCAGAAGGATCGCTATGTCGATTTGATGCTGGCGGTCAGCCTTGGCGGCAATTGGGAAGCCTGGATACGGTTTTTCCTCAGCGCGGCGGAAGCGGCGGCGGGAAGCGCCATTTCGGCCATTCGCGCGCTCCACGACTTGCGACGGGAGTTCCACAATCGGGTTCGCAAGGAGCGGGCGAGTGCCAATCTCGACCGGTTGATCGATTTCATCTTCGAACAGCCCGCCGTCTCGATCCCCATGGTCCAGCGCAAGCTGGGCATCACCTATCCTCCGGCCAAGGCGCATGTCGGGCGCCTGGTCAAAGCGAAAATCCTGCGGCCAATTCCTTTGCACTCCCATCCGAGCTATTTCATGACGCAAGACATCGTTTCGATTCTCGAACGCGATCCAACGGTCGGTATCCGATGACCCACGACCATCACGCCGTCAACGACGAGGCGCTCGACACGATCTTCCGGGCGGCGCGTAGCCAGAACGCCTGGACCGGCAAGCCGGTCAGCGCCGCCCTGCTGATGGCGGTCTACGATCTGGTGCGGCTGGGGCCGACCAGCGCCAATTGCTCGCCGGCCCGCTTTGTGTTCGTCACCACGGCAGAGGCGAAGGAGCGGCTCGCCAGGCACGCCTCGCATGCCAACAGGCCCAAGATCCTCGCCGCGCCGGCGACCGCGATCATCGGCTACGATCTGGACTTCGCGCAGCGCCTGCCCACGCTCTTTCCCCACGACCAGGCGGCCAGGACCTGGTTCGCCGATCCGCAGGTCGAGCAGGTCACCGCCTTCCGCAACGGGACGCTGCAAGGCGCCTATTTCATCGTCGCGGCGCGCGCCCTGGGGCTCGATTGCGGGCCGATGTCGGGCTTCGACAATGCGAAGGTGGACGAGGAATTCTTCGCCGGCACGCGGGTGAAGTCGAATTTCATCTGTTCGGTCGGCCATGGCGATCCGGCCGGCCTTTTCGCGCGCAGCCCGAGGCTTTCCTTCGACGAAGCCTGCAAGATCCTGTGACGTGAGGCTGCTCGCCGTCGATACCGCGCTCGGCGCCTGTTCCGTGGCCCTGCTGGACGGCGAGGCGGTGCTCGCGCATGTCTTCGTGCCGATGGAGCGTGGCCATGCCGAAGCGTTGGCGCCGATGGTGCAGGACGCGATGGCGCAGGCCGAATGCGATTTCGCCGCCCTCGACCGTCTCGCGGTGACGACGGGGCCGGGCACCTTCACCGGTCAGCGCGTCGGCCTCGCCTTCATGCGCGGCCTGCGCGTCGCGCTGCACAAGCCGCTCGCCGGGGTCACCACGCTGGCGGCGATGGGGCGCCAGGCGCGGGACGAGACGGGCCTTGCCGCCTACGCCTCGCTGCACGATGCCCGGCGCGGCGAGGTCTATCTGCAGACCGGCGGCATGGACGCGCCGGCGCTTCTGACTTTCGACGCGGCGCTTGGCGCGCTGACGGCGATCCCCGGTCGGTTCGCGCTCGCCGGAACCGCCGCCCCCCAGGCCGCCGGGCATCTGACTCAGGCCGTGCTCTCAAGCGTGCGCCAGCCGGACGCGCTGTGGGTGGCGCGTCTGGCGCAGGCCATGCCGGCGACGGACGCGCCGCCGCGTCCGCTCTATCTGCGCGCGCCGGACGCAAAATTGCCGGGGCCGCGGTGAGCATCGCTCTGCACGACCGCGACGGCGATCTCGGTGCGCTGGCGGTCATCCATGCGCAGTGCTTTCCCGATGCCTGGGATACGCGCGCCCTGGCCGAGCTGCTGGCCTCTCCCGGCACATTCGCCTTTTCGGAAGGCGGCGGTTTCGTCCTTGCGCGCGCCGCGGGCGGCGAAGCGGAGATCCTCACCCTGGCGGTAACACTCCAGGCGCGCCGCCGCGGCATCGGCCGGGCGCTGGTGCAAGCGGCGGCCGGCCATGCGCATCGCTTGGGCGCCCAGGCGATGTTCCTGGAGGTTGCCGAGGGCAACGGGGCGGCGCGCGCCCTCTATGGCGGCCTCGGCTTCGTCGAGGCCGGCCGGCGCAAAGCCTATTACACCCAAGGCCGCATCCATCCCGAAGATGGCCTTGTATTACGCGGGGGATTGCCGCTCTCGCCCCTTGGGAAAAGCCCGGGCACTGGGTAAAGTCGGCGCGCCATGACGGACCTTTCCGTGACCCGAATCGAAAAGCTTTGCGCCGAAAAAGGCCTGCGCATGACCGAGCAGCGCCGGATCATCGCGCGCGTGCTGTCGGAAGCCGCCGATCATCCCGACGCCGAGGAGATGTACCGCCGCGCCTCGGCGATCGATCCGCACATCTCCATCGCCACGGTCTATCGCACCGTCAAGCTGTTCGAGGATGCCGGCATCCTGGAGCGTCACGATTTCCGCGACGGCCGCTCGCGCTATGAGGAGGCGCCGGAATCGCATCACGACCACCTGATCGACGTGCAGACCGGCAGCGTGATCGAATTCCGCAACGAGGAGATCGAGAAGCTCCAGCGCCGGGTCGCCGAAGAGCTCGGCTTCGAGCTCGTCGACCACCGGCTCGAACTCTATGGCGTGCCGAAGGGTGCGAAGAAGCCACGCTGATGCAGACGCTGCGCGCCTACGCCATCGTGATCGTGTTCCTGGTCGTGACCTTGGCCCTGATCCCGTATCAGAGCTTCAACCTGCGCATGGGCCGCAAGGCGGCCAGGACTTTCCCCTGGCGCTATCACCGCTTCATGGCCAGGCTGTTCGGCATCCGCATCACCACGGTCGGCAAGTCCGTCATCGAGGAGGGCGTGCTGATCGCCGCCAACCACACCTCCTGGCTCGACATCATCATCTTTTCCGCCATCGGCCAGGTCTCCTTCGTCGCCAAGTCGGAAGTCGCGACCTGGCCGCTGTTCTCGACGCTGGCCAGGCTCCAGCGCACCGTCTTCGTCGAGCGCACAAGGCGCAGCACGACCGGCGTGGCGCGCGATCAGATCCGCGAGCGGCTGCTGGCCGGCGACACGCTGGTGCTGTTTCCCGAAGGGACGTCGAGCGACGGCAACCAGGTCCTGGCCTTCAAAAGCGCGCTGATGGGCGCGGTCGAGGCGCGGGTCGATGACGGCAGGGGCGGGACGCGCCCGGTCCGCGTGCAGCCGATCTCCACCGCCTATATCGGGTTGCACGGCATGCCGATGGGGCGCGAGAACCGGCCGCTCTATGCCTGGTATGGCGACATGGAACTGGTGCCCCATCTGTGGGAAGCGCTTCTGACCGGGCCGATCGACGTGATCGTCGAATTCCACAAGCCGCTGGATGTGGACGAGGCCGGCGGCCGCAAGGCGCTGGCGGCGGCGG
>DASWOE010000204.1:0-4712 GCA_036398875.1 Rhizomicrobium sp. | reverse complement strand
CTCCAGCAGCGGCTCGTCGCGCGCCACGGCCTCGCCTTCCTTCTTGAACCAGCGCGCCACCGTGGCTTCGGTGACGCTCTCGCCCATGGCGGGGACTTTGATTTCGATGCTCATCGGAGGTTTCTCACCAAGAGGGTTCGCGCGGAGCCGCGGAGAACGCGGAGTTCGGTGCGAACGGATTCACCTTAACCCAATTCGTCATCGCCCGCTTTGCGCGGACGGCCCATTTTTCGTGTTGCGCCCGATCCGGCGATGACGCCCTGCTCATAACGTCAGCGCCTCGGCCAGAAACGCCTTTAGCTCGGCATTGTGCTGGCTCATCAGGCCGGCCGCGGTGGAGGCATATTCCGGCCGCCCGACATAGCGCGGCGTCGCGTTGCCGCCGAGCTGGGCGATGGTCTGCTCGATCCTGGGGCGCACGAAGCTCCAGGCGCCCTGGTTCTGCGGCTCTTCCTGGCACCAGACCAGCTCGGCCTTGGGGAAGCGGTTGAGCTCCTGGGCCAGGACATTTTCCGGGAAGGGATAAAGCTGCTCGATGCGCAGGATCTGGATGCGGTTCTCGCCGCGCTTCTCGCGCTCCTCCATCAGGTCGAAATAGACCTTGCCGCTGCACAGGATCACGCGCTCGATCGCGCGGTCCTCCGCCAGCTTGACGGTCCAGGCGCCGGGCACGGCCTCGGCCTGGTCGCGCAGCACGCGGTGGAAGGACGAGCCGGGACCGAAATCGGCCAGGAACGAGGTGCACTTCTTGTGGCGCAGAAGCGATTTGGGCGTCATCACGACCAGCGGCTTGCGGAACGGACGGTGCATCTGGCGCCGCAGGACGTGGAAATAGTTCGCCGGCGTGGTCGGATTGCAGACCTGGATGTTGTCCTGGGCGCAAAGCTGGAGATAGCGCTCCAGACGGGCGGACGAATGCTCCGGCCCCTGGCCCTCATAGCCGTGCGGCAGCAGCATCACCAGGCCGCACATCCGCAGCCATTTGAGCTCGCCCGAGGCGATGAACTGGTCGATGATCACCTGGGCGCCATTGGCGAAATCGCCGAACTGCGCCTCCCACAGCACCAGGGCCTTGGGCTCGGCCGAGGAATAGCCGTATTCGAAGCCGAGCACCGCCTCCTCGGACAAAAGCGAGTCGATGATCTCGAACGGCGCCTGGCCGTCGCGGATGTGCTGCAGGGGGAAATAGCGCTTCTCGGTCTCCTGATCGACGAAGGCGGCGTGGCGCTGGCTGAACGTGCCTTCGGTGGAGTCCTGACCGGAAAAGCGGATCGGCATGCCTTCCAGCGTCAGCGTGCCGAAGGCGAGCGCTTCGGCCGTCGCCCAGTCGAAGCCTTCGCCGGTGGCGAACATCTGGTCCTTGGCCTCCAGATTGCGCGCCACCGTCTTGTGCAGGTGGAAGCCTTCGGGCGCGCGGGTCAGCGCCGCGCCGACTTCGCGCACCAGGTCGAGCGGCACTGCCGTGTCGCCGCGGCGGTCGCCCTGCGTCGCGATCGACAGGCCCGACCAGCGGCCGTCGAGCCAGTCGGCCCGGTCGGGCTTGTGCGTCTTGGAGGCGGTGAGCTCGGAGTCCAGGCGCGCGATGAACCCCTTGTTCATCGCATCGGCTTCGTCCTGGCTCAGCGTGCCTTCATCGACCAGCTTGCGGGCATAGATCTGCAGCGTCGAGGGATGATCCTTGATCGCCTTGTACATCAAAGGCTGGCTGAAGGTCGGCTCCAGCGTCTCGTTGTGGCCGAAGCGGCGGTAGCACACCATGTCGATCACCACGTCCTTGTGGAACAGCTGGCGGAATTCGGTGGCGATGCGGGCGCAATGCACCACCGCTTCGGGATCGTCGCCGTTCACATGGAAGATCGGCGCCTGCACCATCAGTGCGATGTCGGTGCAATAGGGCGAGGAGCGCGAGAACGCCGGCGATGTGGTGAAGCCGATCTGGTTGTTGATGATGAAATGGATCGTGCCGCCGGTGTTGAAGCCCCGCGTCCCGCTCATCGCGAAGCACTCCGCGACCACGCCCTGGCCGGCGAAGGCCGCGTCGCCGTGCAGCAGCAGCGGCATCACGCTGGTGCGCTCGGCGGTGTCGTCGAGCTGCTGCTGCTTGGCGCGCGCCTTGCCCAGCACGACCGGATCGGACGCCTCCAGATGCGACGGGTTGGCGGTCAGCGACAGATGGACGTTGTGGTTGTCGAAGGAACGGTCGGACGAGGCGCCGAGATGGTATTTGACGTCGCCCGAACCCTGCACCTCGCTGGGATTGGCGCTGCCGCCCGAGAATTCGTGGAACAGCTGGCGATAGGGCTTGCTCATGACGTTGGCGAGCACGTTGAGGCGCCCGCGATGCGCCATGCCGACCACGATCTCCTTCACGCCGAGCTGGCCGCCGCGCTTGATGATCTGCTCCAGCGCCGGGATCATCGCCTCGCCGCCGTCCAGGCCGAAGCGCTTGGTGCCCAGAAAGCGCAGCGACGCGAATTTCTCGAAGCCCTCGGCCTCGATCAGCTTGTTGAGGATCGCCTTCTTGCCTTCCGGCGAGAACACGATCTCCTTGTCGGGCCCCTCGATGCGCCGCTGCAGCCAGTCCTTCTGCTCGGCGTCGTTGATGTGCATGAACTCATAGCCGATGCGGCCGCAATAGGTGCGCTTGAGGATGTCCGTCACCTGGCGCGGCGTCGCGGTCGACAGTCCCAAGACGCCGTCCAGGAAGATCGGGCGGTCGAGGTCTTCGGCATGAAAGCCGTAGAAGGTCGGTTCGAGCTGCGGGTGCGGCTGTTTGGGCGTGATCTTGAGCGGATCGAGGTCGGCTTCGAGATGGCCGATGACGCGATAGGCGCGCACCAGCTGGATGGCGCGGATCGAATCCTGCGCCGCCTTGTGCAGGTCGGCCTCGCTCGCCACGCCCGTCTTGGCCGGCCATTGACCGGTCAGCGCCCCGACCAGATCGCCATTCTCGAATTGTGGTCTCTCGTCCCGCCGCCACTCGGGACCGCGCCCGAGCTGTGCCGGTTCGAGGGCGGTCTGGCCGAGGCTCGAAAAATAGGCACGCCAGCTTTGATCGACCGCGTCCGGGTTTTCCAGATATTGCGCGTACAGGGATTCGACGAATTGGGCGTTGGCGCCCGTCAGGAAGGAGGTCGCCTCCAGCAATTCGTTGGAATTGCGGGCGATCCGGGCGGGCGATGTTTGGCTTGTCATTTCAGGGCTTTAGAGGCCGGGCTTGTTGGGTCCGGCCGGTCCGTTGGCGGATGAAACCGTGGGGAGGCGTGGTAGCGCCGTTGGGCGGCGGATTCAACGCTTCTTGGCGTTAAATATGGGTGCAATGGGGCACGATTGCGACAGGGGTTTGCGGTGCTGCGCCGAATCGATGTCACGGCGAATTCACTTCGGCAGTTTCGTCGGGCGGGATTAAGAGGGACGCATGGAACCCAAGCGGCTGACTTCGCTGGACGCGCTGCGCGGCATTGCCGCGCTGTCGATCGTGTTCTGGCACTGGCAGCATTTCTTCGCCATCGACGGCGACTGGCAGGACGGCTGGAGCCGCGATCAGCAGCCGCTCTATTGGCTGTTCAAGCCGCTCTACGTCCAGGGCTGGGCGGCGGTCGATCTGTTCTTCGTGCTCTCGGGCTTCGTGTTCTTCTGGCTCTATGCCGACGTCATCGCCAGGCGCGGCATCGGGCCCCTGCGCTTCGCGCAATTGCGCCTGTCGCGGCTTTATCCGCTGCACCTCGTCCTGTTGGTCGCGGTCGCGGTCATGCAGGCCGTCTTCTTCCGCATGAATGACGGCTTCTTCATCTACGACGTCAACGACGTGCCGCATTTCCTCGCCCAGCTGTTCCTGGTGCAGAACTGGTATCCGCTCAGTCCCCAGAGCTTCAACGGCCCCGCCTGGTCGGTGTCGCTGGAATGCCTGCTCTATGCGGTGTTCTTCCTGGCCTGCCGGTTCGGCCTGCGCGCCGGCTGGCCGGCGATCCTGATCAGCATGGCGGCGATCCCGATGCTGTGGATCGACGAGCACATCGCGCGCGGCTTCATCGGCTTCTTCATGGGCGGCGTCATGGTCGGTGTCTGGCGCACCCTGCGCGAGCATCCCCGGGCCGCCGCGATCGCGCGAGGCCTGGGCATCGCCGCGATCGCCGGCTGGGCGACGCTGTTCGCGCTGCTCTACCAGGACAGTGCGCTGCTCGCCGGCGGCGAGTCCAATGCCCGCTTCCTGCTGGCGTTCGATTTTCTTCTCTGTCCGCTCACGGTGCTGGCGCTTGCCATGCGCGAGCGCGCGGACCGCAAGCACTGGGCGGTGCTGGGCGTGCTCGGCGACATCAGCTACGCCACCTATCTGCTGCATTTTCCCATGCAGCTTGCGCTCGCGCTGATCGCCGACCGGCTCGACTGGGAGCCGCAGGTCTTCATGCAGGGCTGGGTGCTCGGCGCCTTCTATGTCGTGCTGATCGGGCTGGGGGCGCTGTCGTACCATTTCTTCGAGCGGCCGATGCAGCGCCGTCTGCGCAATGCGTTCTATGCCAAGGGGACCGCGATCGCGCCCGGCTGAGCGGCGGTGCGCGCTTCGAAGGCGCGGATGATGGCCGCCACATCCGCTTCCCCCAGGCCCAGCGCCACGGTCTCGCGATAGAGCGCGTCACTGGCATCCAGCAGCGGTGTGGCGATGCCGGCGGCGCGGGCGGACTCTGCCACCAATTGGCTGTTCTTGAGCACGT
>DASWOE010000203.1:0-1987 GCA_036398875.1 Rhizomicrobium sp. | reverse complement strand
GCCGCTCCGCCGGCGCCGGCGCCGGCGACGAAAGCGCCCGCGGTGGACGCGGCCAGAAGATCGCGGCGGCTGATACTTGGACTGGATTGCGACATGACCCCCCGACTCAAATCGACCCAAGTAAAACATCGCATGCGCCGGGGAAAGCGCAAGCGTTGGCGGAATAACGATCGGTGCGGGAGATTATTCGAACAGTAGAACGCCGACCGTGTCGCCGGTCTTTGCCGCCGGCGCGCCGGGCGCGCGCACGATCAGCCCGTCGGCATGCGCCAGGACGCTCATCATCGAGGAATCTTGGATCGAAAACGGCGCCGCCCGGCGGCCGCCGTCGCGCAGCTCGACTTTCGCCCTGATGTAGTCCTGGCGACCGTCATTCTGCTTGAGGTCGCTCGCCAGCGTCGCGGTCACGATCGACGGTTCGTCGGGTGTGCCGAGCAGCGCCGCGAGCGCGGGTTTCAGGAACAGCTGCGCGCAGACCAGGGTCGATACCGGATTGCCCGGCAGGCCGAGCAGGGGCGTGGGGCCGAGCTTGCCGAAGATCAGCGGCTTGCCCGGCCGCATCGCGATCTTCCAGAAATCGAGTTCGAATCCGCGCGGGCCGAGGGCCTTCTGCACCAGATCGTGGTCGCCGACGGAGGCGCCGCCGACGGTGAGGATCAGATCGGCGCCTGCCGCCTTGTCGGCGATGCTCGCCACCGCGTCTGCGGTGTCGGGGATGATGCCCAAATCGATCGCCTCGCCGCCCCAGCGCTCGATCATCGCCGCCAGCGCGAAGCCGGACGAGGCGACGATGCCGCCGGGCTTGCGCGGGCTTCCGGGCGGCGAGAGCTCGTCGCCCGTCGCCGCGATGGCCACTTTCGGCCGCCGCCGCACGGAAATCTCGGGCACGTCGCCGGCCGCGATCAGCGCCAGGTCGCGCGCGGTCAGGCGCCGTCCGGCCGCGACCAGCACCTCGCCGGTCCGGAAATCGAGGCCCGCATCGCGGATATGGCGATGGAAAATCGCCGCGACCGTGAAGGTGACCGCGCCGTCCTTCGCTTGCGCGTCTTCCTGGATGACGATGCTGTCCGCACCCTTCGGCACGACGCCGCCGGTGAAGATGCGCACCGCCTCGCCGTCGCGCAGCACCTTGCCATAGGGATGTCCCGCCGGCGCCGCGCCGACGACGTTCAGAGTCGCGCCGGGCTCGGCCGCGTCGGCGGCTTTGACCGCATAGCCGTCCATCGACGACACCGGATCGGGCGGCTGGTCGGCGCGCGCGCGCACGTCCTCGGCCAATACGCGGCCCGCGCCGCGGCGCAGCGCGATGCGCTCCGCCTCTACTCGCCCGAAGGCGCCGGCGATGCGCGCCGTGGCTTCCTCGACCGAGATCATCGGAACATGTCTTCCACGCGCGTGCGCGCCGCGCCCGCCAGGCGCTCGGCGACGTCGCGCGGGATCGCGCGGCTCTTGCCCGTCAGGAAGGCATAGATCTCCGATGCCGGCACGCCGGCGTCCTTGGCCCATTGCGTCGCGCGCAGCCGGTTGGAGGTCATGAAGCTGCGGAACGCCTCGCGCTGGCTGTGCGCGTCGCGCTGCACCTGCGGCTTGGGCGCGGCCACCTCGCCCATCAGCGTGGCCGGCTTTGCCCGTCCGATCATGCCCGCCGAGCGATAGGCCGGCTTGGCCGCCTTGGGCGTTTCGGCGCGATAGTCGCCGCTCTTGCCGCCCGATTTGGCGACGAGCTTGACGCCTTCGATCACCGCAGCGCGATCGACCGCCTTGATCATGTCGTAGATCGTCAGCGCCGCGATGCTGGCCGCGGTCAGCGCTTCCATCTCGACCCCGGTCGGCCCGGTGGTCTTGGCGCCGGCCAGGATGCGGATCGCGCCGCGCGGCTCGTCCGGCTCGAAGTCGATATTCGCCTGGCTCAGCGCGATGGGGTGACAGAGCGGAATGAGTTCGCTCGTCTTCTTCGCCGCCATGATTCCGGCGATCCGCGCCGCCG
>DASWOE010000202.1:0-24509 GCA_036398875.1 Rhizomicrobium sp. | reverse complement strand
ATAGCCGGACAGGTCGCCGGCCAAGGCGTTCGAGCCGAATGCGAGCGCGGACGTGGCCGCAATCACGACCATCAGAATTCTTTTCATTCGTTTCCCCCTTGTGTTTGGCCCTTGTTCGGACTGGGCACCGCCATTGTAGCCGCCGCGGGGGAATTTGTTAATACAGCGTACAATCGTCCGAACCGTCACTATCGCTCAGCGTGCCGTTGTGCGCTGCCAAAAGCCGGCAAACCAGTCGGTGCCGACGCCGCCGGCGCCGAACGCGTCGCTGTCCAGAATGGCCTGATGCATGGCGATATTGGTGGCGACGCCTTCGATTCGGACATTCCGCAACGCGGTACGCGCCAGGGAGAGCGCCCCGTCGCGATCCGGCGCGTGGACGACCAGCTTGGCGAGCAGCGAGTCGTAGTAGGGCGGAACGTCGGCGCCCGCCTCGATATGGCTGTCGATGCGGATGCCCGGCCCGGCGGGAAACGCACAGGCGCTAACCCGGCCGGGGCTGGGCCGGAAGTCCAGCGCCGGATCCTCGGCGTTGATGCGAAACTCGACGGCGTGTCCGAGGGGGCGGATGTCTTCCTGCCGCAGGCGCAGGGCCTGGCCTTCGGCGACGGCGATCTGCTCCGCCACCAGGTCCAGCCCGGTGACCGCCTCCGTGATCGGATGCTCGACCTGGATGCGGGCGTTCATTTCGAGGAAGAAGAAAGCATCGCTTTCGGCATCGACCAGGAATTCCACGGTTCCCAGCCCCCGATAGTCGAGCGCCCCGCCGAAAGCGAGCGCGGCGGCGTGCAGACGCTCGCGCAAAGCCGCGCTCAGCTGCGGCGCCGGCGTCTCCTCGATCAGTTTCTGATAGCGGCGCTGCACCGAACAGTCGCGCTCGCCGGCATGGACCAGACGATGGCCGTCGCCGATCAGTTGCACCTCGACGTGCCGCCCGGTCGTCACGAAGCGTTCGATGTAGACCCGCGGATCGCCGAACGCCGCATCGGCCTCCGCGACCGCCAGCGCGACGACGGCATCGGTTTCCTCGGGCCTGGAAATGCGCTTCATGCCGCGTCCGCCGCCGCCGCCGACCGCCTTCACCAAAGCAGGGCAGCCGATCCGGTCGATCACCTGCCGCGCTTCCTCGCTCGACTGCACGATGGCGCCGGGAACCACCGGCAGGCCGGCCCGTTCCGCGACTTCGCGGGCCCGCCATTTGTCGCCGGTCGCCGCAAGCTGTTCCTCGCTGGCGCCGATGAAGGCGATGCCGGCCTCGCGGCAGCCGCGGGCCAGCGCCGCGTTCTCCGACAGAAAGCCATAGCCGGGATGGACCGCGTCGGCGCCGCAGGCTTTGGCCGCGGCGGCGATGGCGCGCCAGTCCAGATAGCTCTGCGCCGAAGGCGCCTTGCCGATCCGCACGACGCGGTCGGCCCGGCGCGCCGGAACGGAATCCAGATCGGCCTCGGATGCGGCCAGAACCGTCTCGATACCCAGCCGCTCGCAGGTCGCGATCACGCGCAGCGCGATCTCGCCGCGGTTGGCGATGAGGACGCGGCGGAATCTCATGCGCCGTCCGCGCGCAGCTTGAACAGAATGCGGCCCTGCTCGACGAATTCGGCATTCTCGGCGCAGATCGCCGCCACGGTGCCCCGCGCCCCGGCCTGCACCGCGTTCATCAGCTTCATCGTCTCGATGATCGCTACCACCGTATCTTCGCCGACCACCGAGCCGACCTCGACGAACGGCGCCGCGCCGGGCTTGGGCGCGCGGTAGAAGGCGCCGACCAGCGGCGCCGTCACGGCAGTCATCCCCGGCTCGAGAACCGTGGCCGGCGCCGCCGGGCCCGCCGCCCCCGGCCTTGCCTGGCTGTCGCGCGGGGCGTGGCGGCTTTCCTGCGTCCAGCCGCTGTCGGCGGACCGCCTCAGGGTGAGCTTCAGCCGGTCGGTCTCGACATGCAGTTCGTCGAAGGGCGACGAATCCAGAAGCTGGATGATCTCGCGCACGTCTTCCGGGGTCAGGTTCATCGCGACTACCGATTGCCGCCGAACACGGCGAACACATGCGCAAAGGCGTTGCTGCCCGGCTTGGCGACCGGTGTGGCGTCGCGGCGGCTCCAATAGGTCTCGGGCCGGCTCTGCAGCAGGAACGGCCCGGCCGCGTCGTGCGCGATCGCCCATTCGATGTCCTGGGGGCTGCCGTAATGCCGCTCGACTTTTCGGGCGATCTGCGCCAATGCGCCGATCTCGGCATCGCTGAGGGCGGGCACCGACTGCAGCGCGTCCGCGACCGCTTCGACCCGCACGCCGCCCTCGGGCTGGGGCAGGTGCTGAACCGTCTTGGCCGAAATCGCCCGGTCGGTGATTTCGCCCGATACTTTGTTGACGACGAACTTGTCCGGCGTGACCTCGCCGCTGACGATACAGGAGCCCAGCCCGTAGCTGGCCTCGATCACGATGACCGAGCGGTCGCCGCTGGTCGGGCTGCGGGTGAACATCACGCCGGAGCAGCGCGCATCCACCATCTTCTGCACCACGACGGCCATCGCCACGCCGTGTTCGGCAAGTCCGAGCTTGCGCCGATAGGCCAGCGCCTCGACATTGTAGAGGCTGCTCCAGCATTTGCGCACATGCTCGACGACGGCGTCGCGGCCGCGCACCCAGAGATAGGTGTCTTGAAGGCCTGCGAAGCTCGTGGCATCGCCGTCCTCGCCGGTGGCGCTGGAGCGGACGGCCACCGGATGGTTTTCGCTTTCGCACAAGGCGGCATGGGCCGTGCGAATCGCGTCCTCGACGGCGCCCGGAATAGGGGCTCCTTCGATCCTGGCGCGCATGTCCTCGCTGGCGTGGGTCAACGCCGCGAGATCGTCCTGGTCGATCCGTTCCAGGGCCGAAAGGTCGCCGGCTTCCGGCAGCGCCGCGACGAAGGTCCGAAAACACGTCGTGGCAACGACAAAGCCGGGCGGAACCGGAAGGCCGGCTCGCGTCAGTTCGCCCAGATTGGCCCCCTTGCCCCCGACCGATGGGCGTTCCTGAAGGCTTGTTTCCTCGAAACGGCGAACGAAATCACCCATCCCTGCTCGGTCCCTGCCGTGGCGTTTCCCGGAAGGGATTGTAATGCATAGTTTTGCGCCGAAATGGAAAGCCAAAACGCGCTTCTGCGCATCCTGGTATGCCGCCTACCTGCCTGGTCCTGCCCGTTGCGGCGCAACCGTCCGAGTGTGACCGCAGTCGAAGCCCGGACTCTGCGGCGGCCGGGCAGCCGCAAGTAACCACGCCAAAATCCTCTTTCCGGACTGATTGTATGTAGTCCAAATTAATTGCTATCCTTCCGCAAAATAGAATAATTCGGGAGGTTCCGCGTGCTCAGCTATTCGACGCATGGATTGCCGTCGCCGGCGAAGGTTTCCTATTGGAACGATATCATCAGCGACGTATTCGCGCCTTTGGAGACGCGTCCTGCGAACAACAACGACTTCGAGGCTGAAGTGCGCTGCGCGCGCTTCGGCCGTTTGCGCCTCGCCAAGGCGACGTCGCGGGCGGCCACGGTCCGCCGGTCGAAGGGCCAGGCCACCAAGCTCGACGACCATCGCTACTTCCTGCACGTCCAGATGCAGGGACAGCTCCTGATCCGGCAGGACGGCCATGAAGCCCTGCTCGAAGAGGGTGACCTGGTCCTCAGCGACAGCACGCTTCCCTACACGCTGTCCTATGACGACGACTGCAGCACGCTGGTGCTGATCGTCGATGAGGACGAACTCAAGCGCCACCTGCCCACGCCCGAAGAAATGATCGGCGTGAAGATGTCCGGCAGCCGCGGCCTGTCGCGCACCACCTCGCTGATGCTGCGCAGCGTATGGGAACAGGCCGAAGAAGGGCTGCCCGATGAATTGGGCTCGCGCATCGCCGACAGCCTGCTGGACATGTTCGCGACGTCCTGCACCCAGATCAAGGGCATGGTCGTGGCCGGTGCCGCGATCGTCGGGGCGCGCCGCATCCAGATCAAGCGCTATATCGAGGCCAATCTGCGCGACCCGGAGCTCAGCGTACGGTCGGTTGCCGCCGCCTTCGGGATTTCGCCGCGCTATCTCCACATCCTGTTCGCACAGGAGAACGAGACGGTGTCGAGCTACATCCTGCGCCGCCGGCTGGAGGAATGCGGACGCCAGCTTGCCGACGTGCTGTGGCGTCGCCGTACGATCACCGAGATCGCGTTCGGCTGGGGCTTCAACAACGCGACGCATTTCGCGCGCGTCTTCCGCAACCACTACGGCACCAGCCCGCGCGACTATCGCAACATCCACGCCAAGCCGAGCGGGGAGCGCGAATTGTGGATGCCGCGCCGGGCCGAAGCCTAGGGGCCGATTGCGAACGGATTGCATCGCGTTCGCCTGAACGTCCGGCGGGCAGGTCCGCTTCGCTGGCGCGATGGAACTTGTTCGCGCTCCGGTCTGCGGTTGCTTTTGCGGCGCTATATAGTCCGCCGCAAAGCAATCCAGGCGGAGTGGTGGCAGATGAAGGCTTATGAAGTCGTCCCGGGGACGAAGGACATCTCGGGATTGCGGCTTGTCGATCGTCCCGATCCCAGGCCCGGTCCCCGCCAGGTGCTGGTCCGAATCCGCGCCGCCTCGCTGAATTTCCGTGATCTTGCTGTGGTGATGGGGGTCTATCCCGGGCCGCCGGCGGCCGGTCCCGTGATACCGCTATCCGACGGCGCGGGCGAGGTCACGGCGGTGGGCGAGGGCGTAACCCGTTTCAAGCCGGGCGCCCGCGTGGCCCCGACCTTCTTCCAGGGATGGATCGAGGGCAAGCCCAGGCCCAGTCGCGCCCTCGGCGCGGCGCCGGTCGATGGCGTGCTCGCCGAGCAGCTGGTGCTGCACGAAGACGATCTCGTCGCGCTGCCGGATTGGATGAGCTTCGAGGAAGGCGGCTCGCTCGCCTGCGCCGCGGTCACCGCCTGGCACGGCCTCATGGTCGCCGGCAGCCCGATCCGGCCGGGCGAGAGCGTCCTGGTGCTCGGTACCGGCGGCGTCTCGATGTTCGCGTTGCAATTCGCCCGCGCCGCCGGCTGCCGGGTGATCGCGACCTCGTCGAGCGACGAGAAGCTGGAGCGCGCCGGGGCCCATGGCGCTACCGACCTCATCAACTACAACACGCGCCCCGACTGGGACAAGGAAGTGATGCGGATCACCGGCGGCAAGGGCGTCGATTGCGTGATCGAGGTTGGCGGCAGCGGCACGCTGGCGCGCTCGATGGCCAGCGTCGGCTATGGCGGCAAGGTCTCGCTGATCGGCGTGCTGACGAACGCGCAGGGCGGCAACACCAATCCGCACGGCCTGATGTTCCGCGGCGCCAGCCTGCACGGCATCTTCGTCGGCAACCGCGTGATGTTCGAGGACATGCTTGCGGCGATGACCGTGAGCAAGATCCATCCGATCGTGGACAAGGTCTACGACTTCGCGGACGCGGCTTCGGCCTACATGCACCAGATGGAAGCCAAGCACTTCGGCAAGGTGGTGATCAGGGTCTGACAGCGCTTGGTTTCAATCGAACCAATATGCGATGGCCCGCATCTCGATGCTGGCGCGCGGGGCGGCGCCGGGCGGGCAAGACGGATCGTCGAACGCCGAATGCGGCACATGGTGCGGCTCGGCAGGATCGCTGTCGTTGGTCTTGAAAACGATCGCCTCGTCGCGCGTCATGCCCGAGAAATAGCACCAGCGATGGTGCGGGCTGTGCCGTACCAGCAGCCCTTCGAACGACCATTCCGGCCCGCCGCCCGGTGCATCGAACACCGCCTCGGCGGTCACCAGATCGTCCGGCGCCAGGGAGCGCGCATCGCACAGCGCCAGCGGAACGTCCTGCGGCGGCTCCGAGATGACGCGCCAGACATTGTAGTGCGCATAGCGGCGCAACTTTGCGCCGTCCGGCTTGGAGCGTTCCGCGAATTCCCGAGCCGTCGCATCGCTGACGTCGATATGGATGAAGCGCGCCGGCTGCGAGTTGAACAGCTTGCCTGACAACGGCGAACGCTCCGAGAAGCGCAGAATGCCCCGGCCGGTTACGACCACGCGATCCGCGCCGGTCCGTGCCAGCAGCAGCGCCTCGATCTCCTGGCCATGGATGCGCGCGACTTCCGCCTCGTCGCGAAAATCCGCGACCGCCGACCGATGCGGCACGAGTGCGAAGCCCTCGGTGGACAAGGAGGCGCCGCAATCGCGCAAATCCTCCACCTCGACCCGCCGCGGATCGAGCACGAGATTGTCGCGGGCATGGTCCTGGGCGTGATAGCGCGGCCGGAGCGTCATCGCGCCCAGATAGCTCACGACGCCCTCGACATGGCGCGGCATCACCCGGCCTTCGCCAGCTCGCGGTTCAGAAAAGCATCGATCCGCGCATTGGCTTCTTGCGCGATCGCATAGGGGAACATGTTGAAGCCGTGGATGCCGCCGGGCTAGACCGCCAGCTCCGCCTCGTTTCCGGCCGCGATCCAGCGTGCATAGACGAACAGCGAGTCGTCCAGGAATGCGTCCTGCGTGCCCACCGTGAACAGCGCCGGCGGCAGGTTCTTGAGGTTCGCGTAGAGCGCCGACATGTCCGGATCGCGCCGCTTCGCCGGATCGGGCGCATATTTCTCGGTGCAGAACTGGATGTCCTGGGTCTGCAGGAAGAAGCTCTCGCCGCCGATCCAGCGCTGGCTGGGCGTCATGGTGGTGTCGTAATTGCCGTAGGACAGGTTCGCCGCCTTGAAGCCGGTGAAACCGTGCTTGTCGCGCATCCGCACCAGCGTCGGCACCGCCAGCGTCGCGCCCGCCGACTCGCCGCCGATGGACAGCCAGTCCGAGCCGAACTCCGCCTTCGCATTGTTGGCCAGCCACAGCGCCGCCGTTTCGCAATCGTCCCAGCCCGCGGGGTAGGGATGCGCCGGCGCCAGCCGGTACTCCACGCTGGCGCAGGCCAGGCCGGTCGCGGTCGCGATGCGTTCGAGCATCTCGTCCTGGTCGGCGGCCGATCCCATGATCAGCCCGCCGCCATGCAGGTGGAGATAGACGCCCCGGGGATTGTCCGGCGCGATGAGATGCAGTTCGACCGGGGGGCGCCCCTTCACCTCGGCGACCATCTTCCTGGCGCGCGGCGACGATTGCGAGGCGAACACCCGCCCCGGCGGCGAGCCGTCCGGCGCCGGCGGCCGCTCCCACGGCTTGGGCTGGCCCTTCATTTGCGCTTCGAGATTGGCATTGAACGCCCGCGTCTCCGCCGACACCGCGTCGGGCCGGAACAGGGCAGGATCGAAGGGATTGGTGATGGTCATGTTGGGCTCCATGCTGATCCTCCCCCGCGCGGCGGGAAAGGGGGACCGCCGAAGGCGGTGGAGGGGCGAGACTGGCGAAACGTCTCCGCTTGTTTTGACGGTGCGGGACGGCCGCCCCCTCCGTCAGGCCTTCGCTGTGCTACGGCCTGCCACCTCCCCCGCCGCGGGGGAGGATCACTTGGCCACTCACGCCGCCACGCCCAGCGGCTCCCCGATGGTCAGCGGCTGGCACGTCCAGCTGTGCAGTTCCGGCAAGCAGTGCTTGGCGAAATAGGTGAGATTGTGGTTCACCTCTTCGTGCGACATGCCGCCGGTCCACAGATGCGGGAACAGGCCCTGCGGCTTGCGTACCTTCACGATCTCCTCGAACCGCCCCAGAACGTCCTGCGCGGTGCCGTAGAAGGACTGCGCCACCACGCCTTCGACGGCCGGCTCGACATCCTCGGGCTTCAGGCGCATCGCCTTATAGGCTTCATAGCCCTTGATCGAACCCTGATGCTCCGAGGTCAGCTCGTAATGCGCGATCGCCGAGCGGAAAGTGTTGGCGGCATAGGTGCGCGCCAGCTCGTAGGCACGGTCGCGGCTCTCGTCGATGAAGACGAGATTGGACACGAACGGTCCCGGCGGCGGAACGTTCGGATGGAATTCCAGCCACGCCTTCTGCCACGGATCCTCCGGCAGGTCCGCCTGCACCGGCACGTGCCCGGCTTGGATCTTGCCGCCGCCGAAAGGCGGGCGGTTGGTCGAGGTCGTCATCGGCTGGTTGAGGAACAGCCGCGGCAAGCCGAGCTTGGCGGTGGCGCGCAGGGAATCCGGCGTGCCGCCGGCGACGAAGGCGCGGCCTTTCAGCGAGCGCAGCGGCCGCGGCCGGATCTCGCGGCGCGGCTGCTTGAAGATTTCGCCGCCCTCGATGAAGCCGGTCTCCATCGCCGTGATTACGAGCTCCACGATCTCGTCGAACAGTTCGCGCGCCTTGGACTGGTCGATGCGCAGGCCCTCATATTCCAGCCGCGCCAGGCCGCGGCCGAAGCCGGCGATCAGCCGCCCGCCGGACAGATGGTCCAGCCACACCAGTTGCTCGGTGAGCCGCACCGGATCGTGCCACGGCACCACGATCACGGCAGTGCCGAGCCGCATGTGTTTTGTCTTCGACGCCAGCCACGCCAGCGTCATCAGCGGCGCGGGGCTGACCGAATAATCGTCGAAATGATGCTCGGTCATCCAGATCGAGTCGTAGCCGAGCTCCTCGCCGAGCAGGATCTGTTTCAATTCCTCCTGCATGAACTGCGCGTCGGGCAGTTTCGAATAGTTGGAAAATCCGGTGCAAAGTCCGACGTGCATGAAAGTCCTCCTGAATTAATCCGCGACGCCCAGGCCCCAGCCGCCGTCGATGACGATCTGCTGCCCGGTGACGTATTCGCAAGCCTTCGACGACAGGAACAGCGCCAGTCCCGCCATGTCCGTGGGCCAGCCGACGCGGTGCATCGGCACGCGCGCGGAGACCGTTTTCTGGGTTTCGGGATTGTGCGCATGGCCGCCGCCGATGTTCGTCACGAAGAAGCCCGGCGCGATGGCGTTGACGCAGATGCCATAGGCCGCCAGCTCCAGCGCCAGGTTGCGCATGAAATGCGCCGCGCCGGCCTTGGCCGCCATATAGGCGCTGCCGATCACCGCTTCCTGCGTCAGCCCCGCCAGCGAGGTCGTCACGATGATGCGGCCGGAGCGCTGCGGGCGCATGTGGCGCGCGGCGGCGCGGCAGGTGGCGAACACGCCGTTCAGGTTGATGTCGATCGTGCGTTCCCAGCGCTCGTCGCTGTAATGCTCGATGGCGCCTTCGGCCACGCGCTCGCGCTTGTCGCCGACCCAGGCGTTCAGATAGCCGATGCCGGAATCGATGCCGGCATTGGCGAAGACGACGTCGATCTTGCCATATGCCTTCGCCGCATTGTCGAAGGCGCGGTCGAGCGCCGGATGGTCGCGCACATCCACGACCTCGCCGCGCGCGTCGTAGCCGAGCTCCTTCAGGCGACGCACTTCCGATGCGATGCGGCCGGCATCGACGTCGAGCAGCGTGACGCGCGCGCCGTTCTCGGCGAGCGCTTCGGCGAAACCGAGGCCGAGCCCGCTTGCGCCGCCGGTGATGACGACGCCATAACCCTCGACCTTGAAGAGATCGGCGATCTTCACGCTGCGTGTCCTCCCCTGTCTTTGATCCAGCCTGACTCAGGACGGCCAAGCGAACGCGATTGCCAGCGCACGCAAATAAGCTCATCCGCGAACAGGGAAATTCGCCGCCTTGCCAGCGCTTTCCGGGCGCTCCAACATCATGAAAAGACACCGGGAGGCCTTCGTGAAACGTACCCGCTTCGGCATCTTCATGCCGCCGTTCAACGCTCCTGCGACGCAGAATGCGACGTCATCCCTGCAGCGCAATGTCGATACGATCCGCTTGCTCGACGACCTCGGCTATGACGAGGCGTGGATCGGCGAGCACCATTCCGGCGGCGCCGAGATCATCGCCGAGCCGATCCAGTTCATGTCCTATGTCGGCGCGCTGACCAAGCACATCAAGCTCGGCCCGGGCGTGGTGTCGCTGCCCTATCACAACCCGCTTTGGGTCGCCGACCGCATCATCCTGGCCGACCATCTGCTGCGCGGTCGCATCATGCTGGGCTTCGGACCGGGCTCGCTGCCGACCGACGCCACCATGATCGGGCTGGAGCCGAAGCAATTGCGTCCCGCGCTGGACCACGACGTCGGCGTGGTGCTCGACCTCATCCGCGGCAAGATGGTGAACGTGAAGACCGACCGCTACAATCTGGTCGATGCGCAGTGCCAGCTCGCGCCGTATTCCGATTTCGACATCTGCGTCGCGGCCTCTACCTCGCCCGCGGGCTCGATGCTGGCCGGCCGCCACGGCCTCGGCATCCTTTCGCTCGGCGCCCTGATGCGCGAGGACCTGAACCTCATGCGCCATCACTGGGACCGTGCCGAAGCGGAAGCCGCCAAGCACAACAAGAAGGTGGACAAGGACCAGTGGCGCCTGGTGGGCTTCATGCACATTGCCGAGACGCGCAAACAGGCGATCGAGGATGTGAAATACGGCATGCACCATTTCGTGCGCTACACGCAGGAAGTCCTGGCCCTGCCGACCCTGCGCGTCAGCGGCAAGACCTTCGAGGAGCAGCTCGCCTGGTTCACCGAGGGCGGGGTTGCCATCATCGGCACGCCCGACGACGCCATCGCGCACATCAAGAAGCTGCAGGCGCAATCCGGCGGCTTCGGCTCCTACCTCATGGTCGCGAACGATTTCGCGAGCTGGGAGGCGACGCGCAAACATTACGAGCTGTTCGCGCGCTATGTCATTCCGGCCTTCCAGCCGTCGCAGGAGCGGCTGCTGGCGTCGGAGCGCTACGCGATCGGCCGCCACGCCGAGCTCGACGCCAAGAACGGCGCCGCCATCCAGGCCTGGACCGACCAGAACGCGGTCTCGCCCGCCAAGCCGGGGACGGGGCCCCTGGGTGAGCGATAGAAAGGCCCTGCCCGAAAAGGGTTTTGCCGTCGCGGCGCGGCCGCGACGTCTTTGTCAGGATAGTGCGTGGTACGTACGAATTCGGGCCGCTATAGTGCGCTCTTGAGGGGACCGGCCTGCCTCTGGGCCTGCGCCCGCCAACGTCCTGGGCGCTGCGCCGCACAAGGAGCTGAATCATGAGTTTCGACCGCGTCGAGGTTCCGTATGGGGCGTACTGGTCCTCGCCCTTCGCCAAATGGCAGGGGACGCTGCAGCATCTGCACAGCATGAAATTCGCCGCGCATGTCGCCAAGGCCGAGCTCAAGAAGCGCGACATCTCGCCGGAGGTGTTCGATTTCGGCGTCCTGGGCATGACCCTGCCGCAGTTTCAGTCCTTCTACGGCGCCCCCTGGCCGCTCTACGAGATCGGCCTCAAGCATGTCGTCGGCCCGACCATGACCCAGGTGTGCTCGACCGGCGCGCGCGTGGTGCTGGCGGGAGCCTCGGAGATCCAGGTGGGCCTTGCTTCCGTGGCGCTGGTGCTGGCGACCGACCGCACCTCGAACGGCGCCCATGTCTATTATCCCGCGCCCAAGGGGCCCGGCGGCACGGGCCAGACCGAAGACCCGATGCTCTACAATTTCTCGAACGACGCGATCGGCGGCCATTCGATGCTGGAGACTGCCGAGAATGTGGCGCAGAAATACCAGATCTCGACCGCGGAACAGCATGACGTCGTGCTGCGCCGCTATGCGCAATACCAGGACGCCCTGGCGAACGGCCGGGCCTTCCAGAAGAAGTACATGACGCTGCCCTTCGCGGTCCCGAAGCCCAATTTCAAGGGCGAGGATGCGGTGATGGAAGGCGACGAAGGCATCTTTCCCACCACGGCGGAAGGCCTGGCGCGGCTCAAGCCCGCCGCGCCTGGCGGTACCGTGACGTTCGGCAGCCAGACCCATCCGGCCGACGGCACCTGCGGCATGATCGTGACCTCGGCGGACAAGGCGCGCGAGCTGAGCGCCAATCCCGACATCAAGATCACCTTCAAGGCGTTCGGCCAGGGCCGCGTGGACATGACCTGGATGCCGCTGGCGCCCGTCGCCGCGACCCGGGAGGTGCTCAAGAACGCCGATCTCAAGATCGGCGACATGACGGCGGTCAAGTCGCACAATCCCTTTGCGGTCAACGACGTCGCCTTCGCGCGCGAGACCGGCTACGACATCGGGAACATGAACAATTACGGCTGTTCGCTGATCTGGGGCCATCCGCAGGGCGGTACCGCGATGCGCCTGATCATCGAGCTGATCGAGGAGCTGGTACAGCTGGGCGGCGGCTATGGGCTGTTTCACGGCTGCGCCGCGGGCGATTCCTCGCTTGCCACGGTCATCGAAGTCACGGACAGGAAGAAGGCGGCATAAGGCGGATCGTCCGTCTGCGTACGCGCATATCAGGAGGAAAGCACATGGCGGAGCAGGGCAGCTATACCCATACGATCGACGGCAAGGCCGAATCGAGCGCGGAGAGTTTCGAGGTCGTCAACCCGGCGACGGGCGAGGCGTTTGCGCGGTGCCCCGATGCGTCGCGCGAGCAGCTTGAGCGGGCGGTGGCGTCGTCGCGCAAGGCGTTCGGGCCGTGGAGCCGGCTGAGCTTCGCGCAGCGGCGCAAGGCGATCGTCGATTTCGCCCATGGCCTCGCCGCCCGCATCGACGAGATCGGCCCGGTCCTGACCAAAGAGCAGGGCAAGCCTCTCGGCCAGGCCAAGTGGGAGATCGGCGGTGCCGTCCACGAGCTCGAAGCCATGTCGCAGATGGAGTTGCCGACGCAGATCCTGCGCAATGACGGCAAGCACCGGGTCGAGCTGGTCTATCACCCGCTCGGCGTCGTCGCGGCGATCGCGCCGTGGAACTTCCCCATCATTCTGGCGGCGCACAAGATCGCCCACGGCCTCTATGCCGGCAACACGATGGTGCTCAAGCCCTCGCCCTACACGCCGCTGGCGACGCTGCTGATGGGCGAAGTGGCGCGCGATACGCTGCCGCCCGGCGTGCTCAACACGCTGGCGGGCGGCAACGCGCTGGGCGGCTGGATGACCGAGCATCCCGGCATCGACCGCGTCTCCTTCACCGGCTCGGTCGCGACCGGCAAAAAGGTGATGGCGAGCGCGTCGGGCACCCTCAAGCGCGTGACGCTGGAATTGGGCGGCAACGACCCGGCGATCGTGCTCGACGACGCCAATATCGACGAGATCACGCCGAACCTGTTCCGCGGCGCCTTCCTGAACGCCGGCCAGATCTGCATGGCGGTCAAGCGCATCTATGCGCCGGACAAGCTGTACGAGCCGCTGGTCGAGGGCCTGACCAAGCTCGCCCGCGCCCATCGCGTCGGCGACGGCATGGACCCGGAGAGCGAGATGGGGCCGCTGCAGAACAAGATGCAGTTCGACAAGGTGATGGACGTGATCGAGGCGACGCGGCGCGACAAGCGTGCCCGCATCACCACCGGCGGCCATCAGCTCAACAGGCCGGGCTATTTCATCGCGCCGACCGTCGTGGCCGACGCCGAGGACGACATGCGCATCGTCCAGGAAGAGCAGTTCGGGCCCGTGGTGCCCGTCCTGCGCTACAGCGATCTCGACGACGTGGTGCGCCGCGCCAACGACACGCGCTTTGGGCTCGCGGCCTCGGTCTGGACCAACGATACCGAATACGGCGCCGAAATCGCCAAGCGGATCGAGGCGGGCACGGTGTGGATCAACCACCATGTCGGCAGCGAGGCCGACATGCCGTTCGGCGGCTTCAAGGAATCGGGCGTGGGCCGCGAGATCGGCGCGCTAGGCCTTGCCTCCTACATGGAGCCCCAGGTCATCAAGGTGCCGCTCAAGGCGTAACGCCTCGCCCTTGGTCGAAGCAAAAACAAACCGCCGGCGGATCGCTCCGCCGGCGGTTTTTTTGCTTTACAAGAGAGGCGCCGAAGCGCCGCCCTCACATCTTGACGTTCAGGCGCGCGTACCATTCCGCCGGCGCGCTGAAGGTGCCGTCCACGAAGCCGGCGCCGTAGTTGATGCTGCCCACCGTGATGTAGCGCTTGTCGGTCAGGTTTGTGCCGCCCACGGCGATCGAGTACTTGTCGTCGGCGAAGCTGAACCGCACCGAGGCGTCGATCAGGTCGAGCGATGGGCGCTTCAACAGCGGTGTGTTCAAGCTGTCGTTATACAGCGACGAGGTGTGGGTATAGGACACCTGGACCTGAAGCGACTGCCCGTTGCCAAGATCGTGATCCCATTCCGGGTTGATGTTGATCTTCCACATCGGCGTCTTCGGCAGCTTCGTCTTCAACGTGATGTCGCTGAACTCCGAACCCGGGGCGGGGGTGGGATGCACTCTCGGGTCCAGGGAGGTGTAATAGGCATCCAGGTAGCCGACCGCAGCATGGGCCGAGAAGCCGTGGCCGAGAATGGCCTGGGCCTCAAGCTCGGCGCCGTAGATGTCGGCATTGCCGAGATTCTGCAGCACCGGCGAGACGCCCTTCTGCTCGTTGAGCTGGATGTTCGTGTAATCGGTGTAGAACAGCGCCGCATTGGTTTGCAGCGTCGAATCGAACCATTCCGCCTTCAGGCCGACTTCATAGGTCGTCGCCTTCTCCGGCTTGAACTCCGCGAGTTTGGGATCGTTGGTGACGATGTTCATGTGCGTCACCGGATCCACCACCCCCAGAAGAGCCGACAGTCGCGTCGTCCAGCCACCGGACTTGGTGCCTTTCGACCACGAGAAATAGGCCATCGCGTCGTCGGTGACGTGATATTGGATGCCGGCCGTCGGGGTGAACTCGTCGAAGGTCTGGTGATTGGTGCCGGCCGGGAAGTAGCGGAACGGCTGGCCCGCAACCGGATAGCCCAGAACATCCTGGCAGGTCAGGAACGCCGGCGCGCCCAGATTGTTGGGCATGTCGGGCGGATAGCAGCCCGACGCCTTATACGACAGGCCGTTCAGATCCTGCTGGCCGCCAACGAAGAATTTGTCTTCGACGGAGTAACGGGCGCCGAGCGTCAGGCCGATCTGGTCCGTGACCTTGTAGTCCGCATGCGCGTAGGCGGCATAACTCGACGTGCGCACGAGGTTGAGGCCGCTGTCCTCGACCGCGAGCAGGTCGCCGTCGAACGGCACCCAGTCATGCACGAAGCCGTTCTCATAGAAGTAGTAGAGACCGGCCACATAGCTGAGCCTCGAGTCGAGCGCCGTGCCGACCAATTGCAATTCCTGGGTGAACTGCTGCTGCTGCTGCTTGTCGCTGACTTCGAGCAGGTTGCCGTGGTCGGCCGAACCGTCGAGATCCTCGGCGATGTTCCAGGTGATGTGGCGATAGCCGGTGATCGACTTCAGCGTCATGTCGGACGCGAGCTGGTAGCTGAAGGTGATGCCGACGCCTTCGGAGTCGAACTTCGCGTAGTTCGGGCCGTTGGCATAGGTCGTGTCGATACTGCCCGTGGCGAGCTGTGCCTGCGTCGTCTGGGAGTTGATCGGCACGAGATTGCTGTTGCGGAGCGGCCGCAATCCCCCGCTCGCCGGCCATCCGTCGGCGCGCGGCAAGTCGCAGAGCTGGCCGATCGTCGCGCCGGCAAGGCACGCCGTGTAGAGGCCTGCGATGCTGCCGCCCGCGCCCGGCGTGTCCGGGAAGACCTGCATGACCGTGTTGGGGATCGACGACTGGTCCTGATGCGTCCAGTCGGCGGTGAGTGTCATGTTGAAGTCGTCGGTGAAGTCCCAAAGCAGCTTGCCGCGAACGGACTGGCGGTTCTGGCCGCCGAGACGGTTGCTGAATTCGTAAGGTGTCGCGAAGTCCTTCGACACCGGATCGAAGTTGTATCCGCCCACGTTGTTGTAGGGGATCACCTTCTGATAGCCGTCGCGTTCGACCGACTGGAATGTGATCGAAGACTTTATGTCGTCGGCGATCGGAATGTCCGCTGTCAGGGCGATGTCGCGGCGGTTGAAGGAGCCGCCCGTGAACTGGCCTTGGACGAAGAACTTGTCGCCGGGGGTGCGGGTTACGATGCTGATCGCGCCGCCGATGGTGTTCCGGCCGAACAGCGTGCCCTGCGGACCCTTCAGCACTTCGATGCGATCGACGTCGAGCAGGTCGACGTTGGCGCCGATGGTGCGGGCGAGATAGACGCCATCGACGTAAACGCCGACGCCGGGATCGATGTTGAAGGCGAAGTCGTCCTGGCCGATGCCGCGGATCGAGGCGGACAGCACCGAGGAGTCGCCCGAGAATGGCGCGCCGCTGTCGAGGTTGACGTTGGGAGTCAGGTTGCTGAGGCCGTGGAGATCGCCGATGCCCTTTTCCTGGATCGCGTCGCCGCTGAAGGCGGTGATGGCGATCGGAACGTCCTGCACGTTCTCGGAGCGCTTTTCGGCCGTGACGATCACGGTTTCGATCTGCTGTGCTTGCGCGGCCTGCGTCCAAGCGCCGACGGCAACCATCGTGCCCGACATCAGCCACAGCTTCAGGCGCCGCGATCCATGACGCCGATCCGCGCCAGACGCAAACCCACGATTCAACTGATATGACATAAGCGATCCCTCCCCTTCGTCGCGCCGTTTGATTGGAAGACGGCTTGGCGCGATTTGTATGAACTGCTAACAAATTATCAGAAAATCCGCCGCGGGCGACATACTTTGAAGCCCCGTCATCCGCTCAGGACTTGAACTTTCGTGGCATGTAGCATCTCTGCAACAACAACTCGTTACGCCGTCAGCGGATATCGATGACCCAGCCAATCCGCCGCGTTTTTCCCTTTTCAAACGGAATTATTTCCTTCCTGGAATGGGAAGCGCCGCAGGACGCGCCCGTGCTGATTTTTTCTCATGCAAACGGCTTCAACGCCTCGACATACAAGAGTTTGCTGCAGCCGCTCAGTGGCGAATTTCGCATCATCGCGCCCGACATGCGTGGTCATGGCGAGACCACGCTCCCGACTGATTCGGGCCTTCTTCCCGGTTGGCGCGCCTATCGCGACGACCTGCTGGCGCTGCTCGATCGCCTCGCCGTCAAACCGGACGTGCTTGCCGGGCATTCGCTGGGCGCGAGCGCGACCTTGCTCGCCGCCGCGACGCGGCCGGACATCGCGAACGCCCTCGTCCTTGCCGAGCCGGTGATGGCGACGGACGCGACCGCCTGGAAGGCCTGGGTCGGCCGGCTGCTCGGGCGCTCCGACAAGGTGGTGCCGCTGGTCGCCATGACTCTCAAGCGCCGCGACTGGTTCACATCGCGCGAGGATGCGGCCAAGGGATTCGTCGGGCGCGGGGCCTTCAGGAATTGGCCGGCGGCGATGGTCGCCGATTACGTCGAGACGGGACTGACGCCCGAAGGCGATGGCTTTCGCCTCGCCTGCCGGCCGCAATGGGAGGCGGCGAATTACGCCGTCTATCCCTTCCACATGGACCGCCTGGGAAGCTTGATCCCAATGGCGGTCACGATCCTGACGGGGACGGTGCATTCCGCCGCGGCAGAACCGGTGCTGGACGGATTCGTGCACCGGCACGGCCGCACCCGGCTTCTTCCTGTCGAAGGTGCGAGCCACTTCCTGCCGATGGAACATCCGGATTTGGTGCGCGCCGAAATCCGCCGCGCAGCTGGTCTTTCAGCCTGAATGCCTGCGCCACAGATCGAGCACTTGGCCGATATTCTCGGCAACGAGGTGGGCGCGCTGAGGGCGCGGCGGCGCATCGAATTCCTTTTGTTTCGCCACGCCGCTCATGACGCCGATGGCCAGCGCACCGGCGCGCAGGGCCATCGGAATCTCCAGTTTCGGGTCGTCGCCGATTACCGCGACGTCCTTCGCCGCGACGCCGAGCCGCCTGGCCGCGACCCGCATCGCTTCCGGCGCCGGCTTGCCCAGCGCCCGGGTGCGCGAGCCGGTGATCTTGTCGATGGCGCCGGCGATGGCGCAGGAGGTGCCGAAGGTGCGGCCGTCGGAGGTCGCGAAATAGGGCACCAGCGAGGCCGAGAACACCTTGGCGCCGCTCCACACCGCTTCGCATGCCGCCTCGATATCCTCCATGCGGAACTCGCGGAACCAGCCGACATAGATGGCATCGACGGCGTCGCGCTCCGGCGGGCGGACCACCTCCAGCCCGGCCTTGGTCAGCGGCCCGCCGACACCTTCGCCGCCCAGCGCCATCACGCGCCGGTAGCCCTTCGCCGACAGATATTCCGCGGCGACGGTCGAGGGCGTCATGATGTGTTTGGCTTCGATCTCGATGCCGGCATGCTTGAGTTCGTCGATATAGTCGTGTGGCGGACGGACCGTGCCGTTGGTGAACAGAACGAACGGAATGCCGCGCGCGCGCAGATGCGCCAGGAATTGCGGCGCGCCGGGAAGCGGTTTGAGGCCCTTGTTGCGCCGGTCGCCCAGCACCATCGTGCCGTCCAGGTCGATGACGAAGCCCTTGACGCGCGAAAGCCGCGCGGCGATGCGCGCGCCGCTCGATTTGGTTTCAGCCATGCGATGCAACCGCTTTCCTGCCGCGCAGGGATATCTTCAGCCCCGGCTTTTCGACATCGACGTCGCCGACCGTTTCGCGGCCGGCGAGTTCGCGCAGGAGTTCAATCAGCCCGCGCGTATCGGGATTGTAGCCGCGCTTGGCGGGACCGGCGGCCAGCATCGCGTCCACCTGTTCCGCCGGCATGACGGCGCGCAGCAACAGTTCTTCGTCGGACATGTACGGTCCGAATTTCCTGCGCAGGTCCTTCGGATTGAGGGCCGGCGGCTCCTGCATCAATTCCCTGGCGCGCGGCGACGCGAGGATCTTGTCCAGCACGTTCGGATCGACCGGCGCGGTCGGCCGCCCGAATTTGCCCATGACATAGCGGATGACCTGATCCGGCACATTGCCATAGCGCGTGCCCGACGTGACGTTCAGCATCGCCTGGGACATGACGATCTGGGGGAAGGGCGTCACCATGATCGGATAGCCAAGCTCGGCGCGCACGCGCGGCACTTCCTCGATCACCGCGGCGAAGCGGTGGTCCTGCCCGATCTCCTGCAGTTGCCGCTTCAGCGTGGTCATCGCGCCGCCCGGCATCTGGTGGCGCAGATAGGCCGCGTCGAACTCCTGCGGCACGCCCTTTGGCAGGCCCTCGGCGTCGGCCAGCCGCATGAAGTAGCTTTCGACCAGTGCCAGCGCGCGGTCGTCGATATCGACGGTGTGTCCCATTTCGCGCAGATTGCTCACTGTGCGCGCTGCGGCCGGCAGCGAGGTGCCGTTGGCGAGCGCGCCCGCGCCGGTGTGGACCGCGGTGATGCCGAACTCGGCCGCCACCATATAGGTCAGCGGCGCCAGCCCGATGGTGCAATGGGCGTGGATCTCCAGCGGCTTGCCGCCCAGCGCCTGCTGCACGGCGGGAACCAGCGTGCGCGCGCGATCGGGCAGAAGGATGCCGGCCGGGTCCTTGATATAGGCTCGGTCGATATAGGGCGAATGGGCCGCGGCGCGCGCGATGCCGGCATAGAAGGCGTCGTCATGCACCGCGCTGACCGTATAGGTCAGCGCCGCCATGACGTCGGCGATGCCTTCCTCCTTCGCCATCTGTGCCGAGGTCAGCAGGCCGCCCAGATCGTGCATCGGATCGAGTACGATGATGCGGCCGATGCCCGCCCGGGCGATGGTGCGGTAGACCAGGCGCATGAAGTCCGGATCTGCGGTTTCCCACGAGATGAAGCGGAATCCCGTCGTGATGTATTGCAGCGGCGTATTGGGCGCCGCCGCGTGGGTCAGCCGGATCAGGTCCCAGGGATTTTCCTTCTTGTAGCGCACGGCCATCGCCATATGCGTCGATGAGTTGAAATCGAGCGCGCGGAAGCCCACGCGATCCATCACCGGCGCGATCTGCACGATCTGCGCCGTGTCCAGGCCGGTCGCGCCCCACAGGCTCTGATTGCCGTCGCGGATCGAGATATCGACGAGATCGATCTTCGCCATCTGCCGCTTAATCCAATATCGTCACGATGCCGCGATTGCCATCGACGCGCAGCTTCTGTCCCGTCACGATGCGCTTGGTCGCCTGACCGGTTCCGACCACGGCGGGCAGGCCGTATTCGCGCGCCACGATCGCGGCATGGCTCATCGTGCCGCCGATGTCGGATACCGCGGCCTTGATCTTGCCGAACACCGGACCCCAGCTCGGATTTGTGACCGGACAGACCAGGATGTCGCCCTCGCGCACCTGGCCGATGTCGCTGGCGCTTTTCAGCACCCGGGCGATGCCTTCCACGACGCCGGGCGACGCGGCGAAGCCGGAGATCTCGTTCTCATGGCCTTCCTCGACCGGCGAGGACCAGCGCTGCAGGCTTTCGCTGGTGATGCCCCACAGCATCTGGACGGCCGGGTCCTCCAGCGAGTCCGGCATGGGCCCCAGCGCCGCCGGCGCATTCCAGTCCTTCAGTTTTTCGTGAATGGCCCGGCGCTTCTTCACCAGGGGCTTGAAGTGCTGGCCGCCGGCGCAGTCGATGCCCGCCGCCCAGGCCAGCATGGCATCGACGAGGGCGTATTCGACCTCGGTGTGCTGAAGATGAAAGATATCCTCGCCGTTCTCCAGCACGTTCTGGCGCGCCAGCAGGGCGCCGAATTCGCGCACCTTGTTGTAGAAGGTCACCACGAACCAGTGCTCGCAATAGAATTTGTGATCCTCGACATAGGGAAAGACGAGGTGGCACAGACCGAGCATCTGGTCGAATGCCGCCTTGTCGTCAGCAGTCGCCAGAAGCTCGCGATATTCGGCGGTGAACCGCGCGCGCTCCGCACGCAGCTTCTCCGTCGGCCGGTCGAGGCTTTCGCCCTTCTTGATGAGGTCGATGTAGCGCGGCAGGGCGGAGAACGGGATCGACAGATCGTCGTTCCAGCTGCGCTGGTGGTGATAGAAGCCGTCGCCGCTGGAGATGTTGAACCACGGCTCGCGCGAGCGCTCCAGCTCCGCCAGCCAGGACTTGCCGGCCTCGCCCAGCTGCTGCATCGATGCCAGGATGTCGGCCGGGTCCGCCCCCTCGACGAACTTCCCATCGACGCCCAGATCGACGGCAGCCTTGGCGAGGCGCTTCAGCTCGTCGTCCGGCCGGAACATCAGCACGTCGATGCCTGCCACCATGCGCGCCACGGTCTGGTCGGCGATCTCCGGGAACGCCTTCTTGCAGAACTGGAAGAAGACGAGATAGGCGCCGTAACCGAGCATCAGGAATTCAAAATGGTGATTCCACATCTTCGAATAGCATTCGACGGTGCGGTGCCATGCCGCGCGCACGAAGTGGTTCTCGGCGACGCCCAGGGCGGATGTCACGGTCCCGATCTTTTCGAACTCTCCCAGCGCCGGCACTTCGATCGCCTTGCAGTCGGCGATGAGGTTCTCCATGCGTGTCTTCCACTCGCCGAAGAGCTGCGCCCAGTTCTGATAGTAGTAGCCGGCCCGCTGCTGGAATTCGGCCAGGCGTTCCTGGATCCTCCCCGGATCGGTGACGCCGTGCGAGGTGATGTAGACCCGCCCGTTGAGAATGCGATATTCGATGCCGAGCACGGTCGGGAAGGCGAAAACCCGGGCCGTCATGGCGCCGAGTGCGGTGTAGGGGGCCTCGGCCCCGATGCCGTCAAAGGCCGAGATCGGCTCGGGAAAGTGCATGGAGTTGTAGAACCAGAAGAGCTTGTCGTCCTCCTTCCGGAAGCGCGTGAAATAGGGATAAAGCTCCTGCCAGTCCTCGGCTCCGGCGACGCTGCCGATGTCCGACGGCACCGGGAACGGATTTTTCCCGTCCTTTCGACCCATGCCCTTCCTCCCAGCTTCTTGTTAGAATACCTGACCATAGCAACGCGTCGCGAAGAACGGTTTTTTTAGTGGGCACAAGAACTTCGCATCAAAGCTTCTTTCGGTTCGCCGTTGGTGGAGTGGTCCGCCGAGGCGCGGTTTCAGGATGGGTGCTGCGATGACAAACGCGACTCAACGCGCACAGCTTTCGGAATTCCTGCGTAATTGCCGGGCGCGACTCGCTCCGACCGATGTGGGATTGCCCGCCGCCGGGCGGCGGCGAACGCCGGGGCTGCGGCGTGAGGACGTCGCCGCCTTGGCCGGCTTGTCGGCGACCTGGTACACATGGCTGGAACAGGGGCGCGATGTCCGCGCCTCCGACCGGGTGCTCGAAAATCTCAGCCGTACGCTGCGTCTGTCGCCCGAGGAGCGCGATTATCTGTTCCTGCTGGCGCAGCACCGCTCGGCGCCGATCCGGTCGGCGGCCGAAGAGCAGGTGCCCGAAACGGTGCGCCGCACGCTCGATGCGCTCAACGTCCCGGCCCAGATCATCACGCCGCGCTGGGACCTGGTGTACTGGAATACGATGATCACCCGCTGCTTCGGCGATTACGGCCTGCTGCCGCCGGAACAGCGCAACCTGGTGCGGATCCTCCTGACCAGCCCCATCTATCAGCAGGACAAGGACGAGTATGAGACGCGGGTCCGCCGCATCGCCGCGAAGCTTCGGATCGACTACAGCCAGACGGGTAGCGATCCCGCCTTCGATACGCTGATCGAGGAGATGTGCGCCTACTCGCCGCTGTTTCGCGAGATGTGGCACAGTCCGGAGGTCCGGGGCCGTGCCGAGGGCATCAACCGCCTGACCCACCCCGTGCTCGGCGGCATCACCTTCGAGCATACGTCCTATGTCGTGGAGGGCATGCCGTCCCTGCGGGTGGTGATCTTCGCGCCGCAGGACGCGGAAAGCGCGCGCAAGGTGGCCGAACTCGCGCGGCAGGAAGATGAACCGCCCGCCGACGGAGCTATCGAGGAAGACTGATGACGGTCGATCCCGAAGACGGCGTCCGCAGCGTGCAGACGCAGATCACCTATCTCGCACCCGGTTCCTTCGTGAACCGGCGCTTTGTGGCGCCGGGCATCGAGCACAATACCGGGCGCTACGAGCCTTACGCGGTGACGGTGCGCGACGGGCGCGCCATCGCCCGGCACTTCACGCTCGACACCCACGGCTTCACGCTGGCGCCGCAGAAGAGCGCGGTGAAGGACTTCTTCGACAAGGAAGAAGTCGATCGGGTCTATCCCGGCGAGGTGGTTGAAGCCGTCAAGGCGCTGACCGGCGCGACATCGGTGGCGGCGACCGGCTGGATGGTGCGCACCTCGGGCGACATGTCGAAGTACAAGCGCCCAGCGGCGGGCTACACCCATCGCGGCGGCGTCCAGCCGCCCGCCGGGGAGGCGCATATCGATACCGCGCCGGACCGCGCCGACCGCGTCGCGCAGATGTACTACGCAAACGCCTCTCCGGGCGGGAAGGGGTATTCGCGCTATATCTACGGCAGCTATTGGCGCGCTTTTTCCGAGCCGCCGCAGGACGTGCCGCTGGCAGTCTGCGATTCGCGCAGCGTACGCGCCGACGAAGGCACCACCAACACGCTGTTCATCGTCGATAAGCTGCCCGATGAGGCGACCATGCTGGGACCGATGGCGAACGAGGATACGGTGCCGGGCGCGGCGATCTTCAATTTCAATCCGGCGCATCGCTGGTGGTATTTCTCGGACATGACGCGCGACGAGGCATTGCTGATCAAATTCCACGATTCGGACCGCAGCCGCGCCTGGCGCACGCCCCACACGGCATTTCGCGACACGAGCTTCCCGAACGCCAAGACGCGGTCGAGCATCGAATTTCGCGTGGTGGCGTATTTCGAATAGGGCCGAGTTACTTCTGCGCAAGCGGGAGAGGCGATCCAAGCTTTACCGCGCCTCGGGCACCCGCCTCGTCTTCAGGAATTCTTCGAAGGTCTCGCCGCGCATGATCGCGTACATCTCCAGATTGGTGACCTTCACCACGCGGGCGATCTTCTCGATCACGAAGAAGCACACGCCGTATTTGATCATGCCGAGCCAGTCGCGGCGGCGGATCAGGTCGCGCTCCTGGTCCGACAGGCCCGCCGCGCGCATGGCCTTGTCCTCGTCGGCGACGAAAGGCTCGCGGCATTCGGCGAGACGCAGATTCCACAGGAAGCGGTTGATCTTGCGCGCCTTGTAGCTGGCGCGCAGGTCGAACGGATAGGTCCCGCTCAGTTCTTCGACACCTTCGAGCTGTGCGTTCATGGCTAGGCTCCCACCGTATGGCGCTGCGCGGTCCGCCCGGTCGTCGCCGGCGCCTGCTCGTAAAGCCCCACGCCCATCGCGGTCGAGGTGGCGAGGTAGTAGCTTTCATGCAGCGCGCGGATCGGGCCGGGCAGGGCGCCGCGCATCGCCATCCACATGATGATCTCGGCGCCCTCCGCGCCGCCCAGCCGCACGAAATCGGTATGCTTCAGTTCGAGCAGCCTTTCGGGGTCGCGGACGAACAGGTCCATGAACTCGCGGTCCCAATCCTCATTGTTGAAGCCGGCTCGTTCGCCATGGACCTGGTGCGACAGGCCGCCGGTGCCGATGATCACGACCTTCAGGTCCTGCGGGAACGATTCGATGGCGCGCTTGACCGCCTGGCCGAGCTTGTAGCAGCGCCGCGCGGTGGGCAGCGGATGCTTGACGACGTTGATCATGATCGGCACCAAGGCGCAGGGCCATTGCGGCTCATGCGACAGCATCAGGGGGAGCGGCGAGAACACCCCGTGATCGAGCGGCCGGTCGACGAAGGTCGACAGGTCGAATTCGTCGTTCACCCGCTGCTCGGCGATAT
>DASWOE010000201.1:0-1686 GCA_036398875.1 Rhizomicrobium sp. | reverse complement strand
ATTTCTCCCTGCAGAAGGGCTGGATCAAGAACGCCGACGAATACCCCTTGCCGGAAGACGTGTCCGTCTGACGCGGCAGGGACAGCACAGGAACTCTCGGCATGGATCTGGAACTGAACGGCAAGTCCGTCGTCATCTGCGGAGGGGCGCGCGGCATCGGCTTCGCCTGCGCCCAGGCTTTCGCGCGCGAGGGCGCCCGCGTCGCGCTCTTCGACTGGAACGCCGAGCTCCTTGCCGAGGCGGAGGCGGCGCTCCGCGACATCGGCGGCGAGGTGCTCGCCCAGCAGGTCGACGTGTCCAACGCCGAAGCGGTCGATGCGGCCCATGCCCGCGTCATCGAAACATTCGGCGGGATCGATGTCGGGTTCAACAATGCCGGCATCGGCAGCCCGTTCCGCGCCATCGAGGACACCGCCGAGGCCGACTGGGATCGCGTCATAAACGTCAACCTGAAAGGCATCTGGCTCTGCGTGCGGGCCCAGGTGCGCCATATGCGTCCGCGCAACCGGGGCGCGATCGTCAACACCGCCTCGAACGTCGCCTTCGTCGGCGCGCCCGGCGCCACGCCCTATGTCGCCGCCAAGCACGGCATCGTCGGGATCACGCGCACCGTCGCGCTCGAACTGGCCAAGACGAACGTCCGCATCAATACGATCGCGCCGGGCGCGGTGAAGACGCCGCTCGGGAAAAGCACCGGCACCTTCGTCGATCCGTTTCCCGACGCCCAGATCCGCAAGGGCCTTCCCATCGGCCGCTTCGGCGAGCCGTCCGAGGTCGCCGACGCGGTGCTGTGGCTGGCGAGCCCGCGCGCGAGCCTGGCGCTCGGCGAGACCTTGGTCATCGACGGCGGCTTCATCGCGCAATAGGCAGGGGAAAATAGTGAGAACGAACATACCGCGCCTGCCGCCGCTGAAGGACGACCAGCTCGACGCCGAGCAGGAAGAGATCATGGCGCCGTTCCGCCAGATGGGCGGCGACTTCGCGGTGTCGCGCGCCTTCGTGCGCCACCCCGTGGCGCTGAAGGCGTTCCGGGTCTGGGCCACCTATGTGATGTCGGACAAGAACCCGCTGCCGCCGCGGGAGCGCGAAATCCTCGCCTTGCGGACCGCCTGGCTCATCAAGTCCGGATATGAATGGTCGCGCCATGTCGTGTTCGCCCGCCGCGCCGGGCTGCGTGACGAGGAAATGGAGGCGCTCAAGCGCCCGGTCGCCGACGCCGACTGGAGCGCCCCCGATGCCGCGCTGGTCGCGGCCGCCGACGCCCTGGTCGACAATTTCTTCATCCCCGACAAGACCTGGGCCAAGCTCGCGGCGCATTTCACCGACCGCCAATGCATGGACGCGATCTTCGTGGTCGGCCATTTCGTGATGCTGGGGATGTTCCTGAACACCGCGGGCGTCCCGATCGATCCCGACGTGACGCTCGATCCCGATCTCGACGCGCGGACATGACGGGACATTCCTTGAGGAGGGCGCAATGACGTACAAGCTGATCTCCTGCGACGATCACCTCGATCTCAACCAGGTCCCGGCGGATTTGTGGACGAGCCGGCTGCCGGAGGGCTTGCGTGCGCGCGCTCCGCATATCGAAGAGCAGGGCGGCCGCGCGGTCTGGATATGCGAGGGCCAGAACTGGGGCAGCTGGTCGGGCAAGGCGCCGGCCGCGACGGGCCCCAAGCCGCTGTT
>DASWOE010000200.1:0-2238 GCA_036398875.1 Rhizomicrobium sp. | reverse complement strand
CTGGTGGCGCCGAGCGAGGTCAGATGCTCGACCTCGGCGTCGAAATGCGCCCGCGCCAGGATCGGCAGCTGCGGATTGGCGCGGCGCGCCTGCTGCACGATCTGGCCCGCCTCGAAGGCCTCGGGGATGGCGACGAAGAGCAGACGCGCGCCCTCCAGATTGGCGGCCTTGAGCACGTCCTGGCGCGCGGCATTGCCCCGAATATGCTCGATGCCGGCCTCGCCGACCGCGCCTTCCTCGATCACCAGCAGCGGCATGCGATCCTTGAGTCCGGCGGCGATCAGCCGCCCGACGCGGCCGAAGCCGACCAGGATGGCGTGACCGCTGAGCGCGGTCGGCAGCGGCGCCGGCGGCGGCAGATCCGGCTCGGCCGCCTTCGCCGCGATCTCGCGGCGCGCGGCGAGCGCGAACAGCAGCGGGTTCAGCAGGATGGAGAGGATGGAGGTGCCCAGGATGAAAGCGCGTGCCTCGTCCGCGAGCAGGCCCAGATTGATGCCGAGATCCGCCAGGATGAAGGAGAACTCGCCGATCTGCGCCAGGCTGACCGCGATGGTGAGCGCGCCCGGACTCTTGACGCCCAGGAGCCGCATCAGGCCGTAGGCGGCCGCGCTTCCCGCAAGCACGATGGCGAAAGTGACGGCCAGCGCGCCGGGCGCCTGGACCAGCACATGCCAGTCGAACAGCATGCCGACCGAAACGAAGAACAGGACCGCGAAGGCGTCGCGCAGCGGCAGCGTCTCCTCCGCCGCGCGCTGGCTGAGCGCCGAACCCGACAGGATCATGCCGGCGAAGAAGGCGCCCAGCGCGATCGAGACGCCGAAGAAATAGGCCGAGGCGAAGGCCACGCCCAGCGCCACCGACAGCACCGCCAGGCGGAACAGCTCGCGGCTGCCGGTGTGGGCGATGTAGTGCAGGATCGCGGGGATCACGCGCTTGCCCACCACCAGCATGAGGCCGGCGAACAGCGCCAGCTTGCCGAAGGTCAGGCCCAGCTCGCCCGCAAGGCGGACCCAATCGATCGCGCCGCCCTTGAGCGGCCCGCTGAGCGGCGGCAGCACCACCAGCACCAGCACGGTGAGCAGGTCCTGCACCACCAGCCAGCCGATGGCGATGCGGCCGCGCCCGGTCTCGGTCAGGCGGCGGTCCTGCAGCGCGCGCATCACCACCACGGTCGAGGCGACCGACAGGGACAGGCCGAACACGATCCCGGAGCCGAGCGGCCAGCCGAACCAGCGCCCCGCCGCCACGCCCAGGAGCGTGATGAACACCATCTGCAGTGCGGCGCCCGGCACCGCCACGGCGCGGACCGAGAGAAGATCGCGCGGCGAGAAATGCAGGCCGACGCCGAACATCAGCAGCACCACGCCGATATCGGCGAGCTGAAGGGTCAGGTGCTGGTCGATCACCACGCCCGGGCTGAACGGCCCCACCACCACGCCCGCGATGAGATAGCCGACCAGCGGCGGCAGCTTCAGCCGCTGTGCCGCCGTGCCCAGCAAGAAGGCCAGGCCGATGCCGATGACGATGACGCCGATGAGCGGAGACTGATGTTCCATGCCGCGTTATAGAACAGAGCGCGGGCGCAGCCGAGGGCTTCGTCAGCCCGCGAGCTTGGCCATCAGCGCGTCGGAGAGCTCGTAATTGCCATAGACGTTCTGCACGTCGTCATGGTCGTCGAGCGTCTCGATCAGCTTGACGAGGCTTTCGCCGGCGGCGTCGGGGACGGCGACCGTGTTCTGCGGCCGCCACACGAAGCCGGCCGAGGACGGCGCGCCCAGCCTGGCCTCCAGCGCGTCGCGGACCGCGATGAAGCTGTCCAGGCCGGTCAGGAATTCGTGGCCCTCCTCGGTCGAAACGCATTCGTCGGCGCCGGCATCGATGGCGAGCTCCAGCATCTGATCGTCGCTGCCCTTGTCCTTGGGGTAGACGACCTGGCCCACATGGTCGAACAGGAAGGCGACCGAATTGTTCGCCACCATCTCGCCGCCGAACTTCGAGAAGGTCGAGCGGACATCGGCGGAGGTGCGTTTGCGGTTGTCGGTCAGCGCTTCCACGATCAGCGCCACGCCGCCGGGTCCGCGGCCCTCATAGCGGACCTCGTCGTAGTTCTCGGCGTCGCCGCCCTGGCCCTTCTTGATGGCGCGCTCGATGTTGTCCTTGGGCATGGACTCCGCCTTGGCGGCGATGATCGCGGTGCGCAGGCGCGGATTGTGGTTGGGGTCGGGCAGGCCGGACTTG
>DASWOE010000199.1:0-5867 GCA_036398875.1 Rhizomicrobium sp. | reverse complement strand
CCCAGCCGATCGCGCGTCCGCAGGCGCCGGCCGAAGCGGCGGCGAAGACGGCGCAGCAGACGCTTGCCGACGATCTGTTCCCCGACCACAAGCGCGACGAGCAGTTCGAGATCCCGGCCTTCCTGCGGCGCCAGTCGAACTGACGGCGCGCCGGCGATGTCATCCCGGCACGGTCCGCGCCCCGGGCGCGGATCGTGGGAAGGGGCGTCGCAGAGGTCCAGCTTCGAAAGAGCGCCGCCGCCGCGGGCGCCCTGAATCCTGCCGGCAAATTGTCCGTTCCCGATCCTCGCCTGATGATCGACGGGCAATCCGTGCGAACTCGCCACGGGCGTCAATTGCCGACAAGGGGGGCAGCCAAGCGCGCCGGGTCGAGCGGAACATAGTCGAAAGTCGCAAGCGTCTGGGTCATCTTGTGGACGCCTTCGATTTGATGATTCTTGAACCCGATGCGGGTCCCATCCACGAGGCGATAATCCCAAACCTCGCCGCTGGCCGAGTCATGTCCGTCCGTAACGGTGAAGCGCGATATGCGATGGGTCTTCTTATCGAGCCAAATGTCGGCCGGCGTCGCGCCTTCGGGCGTGACCTCCACCACGTCGTAATGCTTCGACTGGTAGCTTAGGCTGCCGACATATCTGAACTTCGCGGGAAATCGTTCCGGCCAATTGTAGGCGCCGATCGTGAAATAGGCGTCCGACTTGGCGTTGGCGATCTCTCTGGCATCGGTGGATTCCGTCACCTTGCCATCTGGGCCGAGATGCCAAACGGTGGTCCCATCAAAGCCTCCGCCGCCGACCTTGCCTTCAAGCGTGTGGATGCCGGCGGTCCGCAGCGCGTGAAGATCCCCATACATCTCGTAGGTGCCGGCCTTCCCATCGCGAATGATCGTTCCCGTTTCGTGGAACGCCATGTGCCTATCCAGCGCCGGGCCTCCGCTCGCAACCCGGCACTTGGCCATCAGCGCTCGCGCCTTCGGATCCGAAATGTCGCTCGAAGCCTGGCCGTAAGCTGAAACCCCAAGCAAGCCCGCCAGAAAGCTCGTCGCAAGCATGCGCCACATGAGCATCTCCCCGGGGCCGCGCCACGGACGAACAGAGCGGCCTGCGCGGCCGCAATCAAGTTCGGTGGCGGTGCGGTCAGACTAATTCATGCCGGTCGAATTTGCGAGAACCCATGGCCAGCGTCCCTGCCGTCGCGGTGGCAAGAGCCGCATGCGGGGCGTCGGGATATCGCCAGGCGGCGCGGCGGCGTATTCGGAAATTTCGGTCGGCGCAGCATTTACGGCCCGTCCGCGGTCCCGCTAGGCTTCGACGGCCATGGCGCGCGCATCGACGAACAGCACCGTCTTGAAACCCGGCAAGAAGACCGCCGCGTTGAAAGCCCGTCTCGACGCGCTGCCGGGCGCCGTCGCCGGCCCCATGGCCGCCTCGCGCGGGACCGCGCCGCTCGTTCTCATCTACAAGGTGATGAACAAGACCTTCGCGATCCTCTCCGTCCGCGACGACGAATTCGTGCTCCTCAAATGCGATCCGGATTTCATAGACCTGCTGCGCGAGCGCTATGACGGCATCGGCCATCGCTCGCATCTGGATCCGCGCCACTGGATCGCGGTGGCGCTTGCGTCCGATGTGCCGGCGCGCGAGGTCGCCCGATTGGCGCGGCGGTCCTACGACCTCGTCTGTGCCGGGCTCACCGTGAAGCAGAAGGCCGCGCTCGCCGCCTTGCGGGCCTGAGGCGTGCCCCGCGCCGCATCGGCCCGTCAATGCGCCCGGCGCGATAAACGCCGTCCATGCCTTACGCCATAAATTGCGGCTCTCGCGCGCGAAAATATTGCGGTGACGGAAGGTGACAACCCGCGCACCGCGACGATAGCATCGGGCCGCATCTCTCGAAACGCCGGCCCGGTGTTTCTCGTGCGGGCGGCCGCTCTCGCCGTCGGCGCTCCATCAACCGAAGGGCGGCGTGCGGGAGGCGGCTGATGAAACGGACAATGGTGGTTCTGGCCATGGCGGCAATCCTGGGCGGCTCGCCCGCATCGGCCTATGACGTCAGCGAGAAAAGCATCGCGACTCTGGAGGACGACCTCGCCGCCGGGCGCGTGACGTCGGAGCAGCTCGTGCGCGCCTATCTCCATCGCATCGCGGCGATCGATCGCGACGGCCCCACGCTCAACAGCGTCATCGCGCTCAATCCCGATGCGCTGCAGGAGGCCCGCGCGCTGGATGCGGAGCGCAAGGCCAAAGGGCCGCGCGGGCCGCTGCACGGCATCCCGATCCTGGTGAAGGACAATATCGAGACCGCCGATCCGGTCGCCACCACCGCCGGCTCGCTGGCGCTGAAGGACAACGTCACCGGGCGCGACGCGCCCGCCGTCGCGCGGCTGCGCGCCGCCGGGATCATCGTCCTGGGCAAGGCGAATCTGAGCGAATGGGCCAACATCCGCTCCAGCCGGTCGATCAGCGGCTGGTCGGCGATCGGCGGCCTGGTGAAGAACCCCTACGTCCTCGATCGTTCCGCCTGCGGCTCGAGCTCGGGCAGCGCCGCGTCCGTCGCCGCCAGCCTCGCGGCCGCCGCGCTCGGCACCGAGACGGACGGCTCGCTGGTCTGTCCGGGCTCGCTCAACGGCCTCGTCACGATCAAGCCGACCGTCGGCCTCGTCTCGCGCACCCACATCGTGCCCATCGCGCACAGCCAGGACGGCGCCGGGCCGATGACGCGCGACGTGCGCGACGCGGCGCTGCTCCTGACCGTCATGGCGGCAAGCGATCCCGCCGATCCGGCGACGGCCGAGGCCGACGCGCACAAGGCCGACTATGCCGCGGCGCTGTCCGATGCGACGCTCAAAGGCATGCGGCTCGGCTATGTGCCGCCCGGTCCGGCTGCGACGCCGTCGGCCACCGATCTCGTTTTCGCCAAGGCGCTGGCGACGCTGAAAGCGGCCGGCGCCGATCTGGTCGAGATCGAGGATCCGCCTGCCGTGCCGCCGGAGATGGGCGACAACGAACTTTCCGTCCTGCTGTTCGAACTCAAGCACGACCTCGACGCCTATCTCGCCGGGCTGCCGGCCGACAGCAAGGTCAAGACCCGCTCGCTTGCCGAGGTGATCGCCTTCAACGCCGCGAGCCCGCGCGAACTCGTGCTGTTCGGGCAGGAATTGTTCGACGCGGCGCAGAAGAAGGGCGACCTGACCGATCCGGCCTATCTGAAGGCCGCCGCGGCGCTGCGCGATTTCTCGCGCGGCGTGCTGGACAAGCTCCTCGCCGACAACCGCCTGGATGCGCTGATCCGCGCCACCGACGACGGCGCCTTCCGGGTCGATACGATCAAGGGCGACAACGACACCAGCTCCGCCTCGTTCCTGCCCGCGACCGCGGGCTATCCGCATCTCACCGTGCCGATGGGCGCGGTGCGCGGTCTGCCGGTCGGGATATCCTTTGTCGGTCCGGCCTGGTCGGAGGCGAAATTGCTGCAGCTGGGCTACGCCTTCGAGCAGGCGGCCCGGGCGCGCATCGTGCCGGCGTTCATCCCGACGCTGGAGGCGCCGGACGACCCCGCCTTCGCGCCGCAGCCTTGAGGCTGCCGGTCAGAGCCGCAGGATCGGCCGTCCATCCGGCCAGACCCGCGAGTTGTTCTCCAAGGCCAGGGCCTCGGCGTCGAGCTCCGCCGCCGCCCGCTCCATCTTCTCGGCATATTCCGGCAGCGTCATCTCGCGGGCGCGGCGGCGGAGCCGCTCCGCCGTCAGGCGCAACTCGCCGGGTTTGGAGGTATCGAGACGTCCCATGGCCAAGAAACGTCCGAAAATTACGGTTCGTTCCGGCTTACGATTCGCTAACCGTGAAATCGCGCCGCAACGGCGCCCGTTCCTTTTGCCCGCCGCCACCTTATAATGCGCCGATGACCACCCGCAGGACGCTGGCCCGCGAGATCGATACGCAAGGGATCGCGCTGCATTCGGGCGCAACCGTGCATATGACCTTGTCGCCGGCCGCGTCCGGCAGTGGCATCGTCTTTCGCCGCAGCGACAAGGACAATGCCGAAATCCCGGCCCGCTACGACGCCGTGGCCGAAACCAATCTCGGCACCGTCATCGCCAGGAACGGCGTCAGCGTCGGCGTCATCGAGCATCTGATGGCCGCGGTCGCCGGCGCCGGCATCGACGACATGGTGGTGACGCTGGACGGTGCGGAGCCGCCGATCCTCGACGGCGACGCGCTCAGCTATCTCAATCTGCTCGACGCCGCCGGTGCCAAAGACCAGCCGGGCGAGCGCAAGGCGATCAAGGTGACGCGGCCGGTCGAAGTGGCGATCAAGGACGCCCGGATCCGGCTCAGTCCGTCCGACGCGCCGCAATACGCCTACGCGCTCGACTATTCGAACACCAAGGCGATCGGCAAGCAGACCTTCGCCGTGACGCTGTCGCGCGAGGCCTTCGCGCGCGACATCGCGCCGGCCCGCACCTTCGGCTTCGTGCACGAGCTCGACTATCTGAAAAGCATCGATCGGGGCCATGGCGCCTCGCTCGAAAACACCCTCGCCATCCAGGGCGACGAGGTCCTCAACAAGGAGCTGATGCGCTTTGCGGACGAGTTCGTGCGCCACAAGATCCTCGACGCCATCGGCGACATGGCGCTCGCCGGCGCCCCGCTGATCGCCCGCTTCGAAGGCGTCAAATCCGGTCACGGGACCAACAATGCGGTGTTGCGGGCGCTGTTCGCCGATCCGGCCAACTACGTGACAATCGATTTAGGCTGACAGGCGGGCGGCCATGCTATAAGCCGCGCCGGCCCTTAACTGTGGTCCGGTTTGGGCTGGACCCCGCGCCGCCGCCGATGGCATAAGGGCTTGGTTCCACACGAAAAACGATACAGGCACGGAAAACTCGAGGATGGCGTTTCGATTCCCCAAAGCGGGCCGCAAGGCGGTGCTCGGCCTGTTCGTCGCGGCTGCGGCGCTGGGCCTTTGCGGCTGCGACACGCTGAACAATTTTCTGGGCAAGGGCACCGACCAGGACAAGCCGCCCGAATATATCGAGCGCCCGGTCAACCAGATCTACAACGATGCCTGGAAGAAGATCGACAACGAGGACTGGGTCGGCGCCGCCAAGCAGTTCGACGAGGTCGAGCGCCAGCATCCCTATTCGATCTGGGCGCGCCGCGCGATGCTGATGTCGGGCTTCTGCTACTACCGCGCCAACCACTACACCGAAGCGATCGCGACGGCGGACAGCTATATCCAGCTGCATCCGGGCAGCAAGGAAGTCGCCTACGCCTTCTACCTGAAGGCGGTGTCGCTCTACGACCAGATCGTCGATGTCGGCCGCGACCAGTCCAACACCGAAGACGCGCTGACCGCCCTGCAGGACGTGGTGCAGCGCTTTCCGGACACCGAATATGCCCGCGACGCGACGCTGAAGATCGATCTGACGCTCGACCATCTGGCCGGCAAGGAGATGGCGATCGGCCGCTATTATCTGCGCCAGGGCGATTATATCGGCGCCATCAACCGCTTCCGCGCCGTGGTCGAGCAGTACCAGAAGACCTCGCAGGTCACCGAGGCGCTGGAGCGCCTGACCGAGGCCTATTACGCCATGGGCCTCTACAACGAGGCCAAAAGCGCCGCGGCGGTGCTGGGCGCCAACTATCCGGGCAGCCCCTGGTATCAGGATGCCTATAAGCTGCTGACCGAACACGGCATGAAACCGACGATGGACGATCGCTCCTGGCTGAGCAAGACTTTCGGGCGGATTCTCTGAAAGGGCGGCGATGCTCGCGACGCTTGCGGTCCGGGACATCGTATTGATCGAGACGGCGGCGCTGGAATTCGCGCCGGGCCTCAACGTGCTGACCGGCGAGACCGGCGCGGGCAAA
>DASWOE010000198.1:0-2420 GCA_036398875.1 Rhizomicrobium sp. | reverse complement strand
TGCCGAGCCCCACCGCCACCGCCTGGGCGCGCGATGTGCAGCCGCCGCAGGACGGCGGCGGGACGATCCGGATTCTTCTGGCCGAGGACAATCCGATCAACCTTCTTCTGACCCGCGAGCTGCTCAAGCGGCGCGGCTATCGCGTCGCCGAGGTCACCTCCGGCGAGGCGGCGGTGAAGGCGATGCGGGACGGCGAATTCGACATCGTGCTCACCGACATCCACATGCCGGGGATGGACGGCATCGAGGCGACCCAGGCGATCCGCGCCTACGAGACCGCGACGGCACGCAAGCGCACGCCGATCGTGGCGCTCACCGCCGACGCGCTGGAAACCGGCAAGCGGGCTTGCAAAGAGGCGGGGATGGATGGTTTCCTGACCAAGCCCATCGACCCCGCGCAGCTGGACGACATGTTCGCAATCCTTTTCCCCCACGCTGTGCCGACCCAAACAGCGGCGGCATGAGCAGCCGCTTGTTGATGTTTGAAGGCGCGCCTCCGCGCCCCCTGTTTGACGGCGCGCTTTCGCGCCCCCTATTTGATGGCGCGCTTTCGCGCGCGGGGGCCGCATGAGCGAGCCCGCCCCGGCGCGCAAGCGGCATTCCCTGCGCGCCTATCTCGAGCCCAAGACCTTGCAGATGCTGGTGCTGGGGTTCTCTTCCGGCATTCCCTTCCTCCTGATCGGCAACACGCTGGGCTATTGGCTGCGCGACGAGGGCATTTCGCTGACGCTGATCGGCTTCGTCGCCTGGGCCGGCATGCCCTATTCGATCAAATTCCTCTGGGCGCCCCTGATCGATCGCATCAACGCGCCGTTTTTCGGCCAGCTGGGCCTTAGGCGAAGCTGGATGGCGCTGGCGCAGATTGCGGCCGGGCTGGCCTTTGTCGGCATGGCGGTGGTCGGGACCGCCAATGGGCTGTGGGCGTTGTCGGTCTTTGCCGTGATCGCGGGCTTCGCCGCGGCGACGCAGGACATCGTGATCGATGCCTGGCGCATCGAATCGGCAACGGACAATGACGAGCTGGGCCTGCTCTCGTCCGCCTACCAGTTCGGCTATCGCGTGGCCTTGCTCGCCACCGACGCCGTCATCCTGGCGCTGGCCGAGCACACGAGCTGGCGGTTCTCCTATATCCTGTTCGGCGCCTTGATGGCCGTGGGGCTGGTCACGACGTTCCTCGCATCGGAGCCCCTGCGCGCCGATATCGCCAAGGACAGGGCGCCGCCGGTCTACACGCTGCGCGGCTTGTCCGACGCCATTGCCGGGCCGTTCATCGCCTTCTTCAAGACCTATGGCTGGATCGCGCTCTTGATGCTGCTGGCGATCAGTTTCTACCGCGTGCCGGATTTCATCATGGGGCCGATGGTCAACCCCTATTACCACGACATCGGCCTGACCAAGGACGTCGTGGCGGCGGTGCGCGGTTCGTTCAGCTTCGTCGCCTCGCTGGCCGGCATCGCGGCCGGCGGCTTCTGCGCCCTGCGCTTCGGCTATATCCGCGCCCTCATCCTGGGCGGCATCCTGCAGGCGACCGCCATCGCCGCCTTCGCGGTGCTGGCGACGACCAAGACCGACCTTGGCGTCTTCATCGCGGTGATGATCTTCGACAGCGTGGCCACCAGCTTCGCCGGCGTGGCGCTGGTCTCCTACATGTCGAGCCTGACCAGTCTCGGTTACACCGCGACGCAATATGCCCTCCTGGCATCGAGCTACGCCTTCCTCGGCAAGTTCCTCAAAGGCTTTTCCGGCCAGATCGTGGAGGGGCTGAGCCGCGGCAGCGACCTGATGCATGCCTATGCGGTGTTCTTCGTCGGCTGCGGTCTCGTGGGCATACCGGGGCTGGCCCTGTTCGTGATCCTCTCGCGGCTGCATGGGGCGCGCGCGCCGGCCTGAATATTTGCCTGCCCCCGGGGGCTTGCGGTAAAATGCCCCGCATTCGGGACCGGGCCAGCTGGCTGCAGCCAAGTCGGCGCCCGCCCAAAGGATCTGTTCGCGTGGTCAACATTCACGAGCCTGGCCCTTTGGAGGGCAGACTTGCGCAATGGCCCGTGCTTGCCGTCGCCGGCGCGCTGGAAGTGCGCCTGGCCGAAACCGAGAACGAGATCGAGCAGGCGCAGCGCCTGCGCTACCACGTCTTCTACGAAGAGATGGCCGCGATTCCGTCGCCCGACATGCGCGACGCCCGGCGCGATTTCGACAAATATGACGAGGTCTGCGACCACCTTCTGGTCGTCGATCGTTCCGCGACGGGCGAGGATGGCCAGCCGCTGGTGGTCGGCACCTACCGGCTGACCCGCGAGGTCGATGCGGCGCGGGCCGGCGGCTTCTACACCGCCGGCGAGTTCGACATCTCCGCCATGCTGAAAGGCCATCCGCCGGGGACGCGGTTCCTGGAGCTCGGCCGCTCCTGCGTGCTCAAGGCC
>DASWOE010000197.1:0-2925 GCA_036398875.1 Rhizomicrobium sp. | reverse complement strand
CGACGCCGTGGAGGACCTGCTCGGCCTGGATCGTCACACGGTGAAGATCGGGCTGATGGACGAGGAACGGCGCAGCTCCGCCAATCTTGCCGCCTGCATCGCAGCGGTGAAAGGGCGGCTCGTCTTCATCAATACCGGCTTCCTCGACCGCACCGGCGACGAGATCCACACCTCCATGCGCGCCGGTGCGATGGTGCGCAAGGGCATGATGCGCGGCGAGGCCTGGATAAAGGCCTATGAGGATCGCAATGTGCGGATCGGCCTGGCTTGCGGCTTGTCGGGCAAGGCGCAGATCGGCAAGGGCATGTGGGCGGCGCCCGATCGCATGGCCGACATGCTGGAGCAGAAGATCGGCCATCCCCGTGCCGGCGCCAACACCGCCTGGGTACCCAGCCCGACCGCCGCCACGCTGCACGCCCTGCACTATCACCAGGTCGATGTCTTCGCGCGGCAAAGGGAGATCGCCGACGAAGCCGTGCCGGCGCTGGATGCGCTTTTGACCCTTCCGCTTTCGTCGGGTCGGAACTGGTCCGCCACGGACATCCGCGAGGAACTCGACAACAACGCGCAGGGCATCCTCGGCTATGTCGTGCGCTGGGTGGACCAGGGCATCGGCTGTTCCAAGGTCCCGGACATCCACGACGTAGGACTGATGGAAGATCGCGCTACGCTACGAATTTCCTCGCAGCATATCGCCAACTGGCTCCTGCACGGCGTGTGCACGGCGCAGGAGGTCGAGGAGGCGCTGCGCCGGATGGCGGCCAAGGTCGATGGGCAGAACGCCGGCGATCCGGCATATCGGCCGATGGCGGGTCGCGAGAGCGAAAGTCTGGCCTTCCAGGCGGCACGCGCGCTGGTCTTCGACGGCGTCGGCCAGCCCAACGGCTATACCGAGCCGCTGCTGCACGCCTTTCGCGCGCAGACAAAGGGGCGCGACGCCGCACGCAAGCGCTAGACCGGCATGCGGATCACCGGCTTGATCACTTTGCCGCTCTCGCTGTCATGGGCGGCCTGGTTGATGTCCTTCAGCTCATAGACCTTGACCAGCTTTTCGAAGGGAAAGCGGCCCAGGCGGTGCAGCTCGATGAGCGCGGGAATGAACATATCGGGCACGGCGTCGCCTTCCAAGATGCCGCGCAACGAACGGCCGGCGGTCATCAGCCAGGCGAGATCGACGGTCGCGGTCGCGCCCGGCGGCGCGCCGCCGACGAAGCCCAAGGCGCCGCGCGTGCCCAGCACCTGCATCGCCATCGTCATCACCTTGTCGGTGCCCGTCGCGTCGAGCGAGAAATCCATCCCGCGCCCTGCGGTCGCGGCTCGCACCTGCTCGACCACGTCGCGCGCACGGCCATTGACGACATGCGTCGCGCCGAGTTCCAGCGCGAGTTCAAGGCGGCTATCGACCAGATCGACCGCGACGATGGTCGTCGCGCCGACGATCCTGGCGGCCATGATGGCGGCCATGCCGACCGCGCCGGCGCCGAACACCGCCAGGCTCTGGCCGACGCCGACCTTCAGCGCGTTGATGACCGAGCCGGCGCCGGTCGGCAGGCCGCAGCCGAACGGGCCCAGCAGTTCGAGCGGCGCATCCTTCGGCACCTTGACCGCATTGCGCTCGCTCGCCAGCGCATAGGTCGCGAAAGACGATTGTCCGAAGAAGTGATCGTGGATCGGGCCCTGTGCGCCATGCGTTGCGGTCGTGCCGTCCTCGCGCGCGCCGCCGAAGCAGAGCGGCATGATCCGTTCGCAATAACTGGGCTCGCCGGCAAGACAGCGCGGACAGCGGCCGCAATGCATGAAGGTGAGTACCACATGGTCGCCGGGCTCGAGCTTGCGCACGGCCGAGCCGACCCGCTCGACCACGCCGGCGCCCTCATGCCCCAGCACCATCGGATGCGGCATCTGCGGCGCATCCTTGGCCATCAGATCGGTATGGCACATGCCGGCTGCGACGATCCTGACCAGCACCTCGTCGGGACGCGGCGGCTCTAGCGTCAACTGCTCGATGCTGAAGGGACCGTTCGGTTCCCGCGATACCGCAGCCGTAATGCTGATGAGTTCATCGCTCAAGAATGCACCTCTGCGAATTCGCCGCTTCTGGAAATCATCACGCCAGGTCGAATGTCAAGGCCGCAAGTCCCTGCACCCACGCTTGGAGAGCGTCGCTTAGCGCAGCGTCGCAAGCAAGCTTTTGGCGGCTGTCAAATCCGCCGTGCCCGAACCTTCCGCGAAGCCTTCGAACACCGGCTGCAAAAGCCCGTGCGCGCCTGTGGCATCTCCCCGACCTGCCATCAGCCTTGCCACGTCGATTGCGGTGCGCATTTCCCACGCCCGCGCGCCCTGGCGGCGGCTGAGCGCGAGCGCCTGCGAAAAGCAGGTCTCGGCTTCATCGCGAGAGGACGCGGGCCGCGCCAGAAGGATAGACCCCTTCATCCGCAACAGTTCCGGACTGTGCAACAGGGTGCCGTTCATTTCGACCCCGGCAAGGGTCTCGTCGGCCAGCGCGATCGCTTCATCGATGCGGCCGAGCGCGGACAATCCTCCGATGAGCGAAAGATGGAGTTCCGTCGTGAGCAGTTCGTACGGCGCCGCGTGAAGCTTCCGGAGCGTGCCTTGCAGATCCTCGACACCGTCCCCGGCATTGCCCTGACGGATCGCGATGTCGCCTTTGAACCCCCGGGCGACCAGCAGATAAGGCGCCAGGGAATGAGACTCGGCGCGGGAAACGAGCATATCGATATAAGTCCCGGCGCCCTGCAGCTCCCCGGTCCAGAGAAGCACCGTTATGGCCCAAATCAGCGCGATGGCCAGCGTCAGCGAATGATCCATGGCGGCGGCTTCTTCGACGGCCGCCCGGGCACATTCGATGGCCTGATCCGGATAGCCTTGCAGCCATAAATTCCTCGCCAAAATGGCCTTAGCAAG
>DASWOE010000196.1:0-3360 GCA_036398875.1 Rhizomicrobium sp. | reverse complement strand
GTTGCCCTCCTTCATCAGGCTCTCCGAGCTGTGGATGACGCGCGCCGGGATCATGGTGGCCGAGGGCGATCCGACCTCGGCGAACTCGTCCGCGCGCCAGTCGTTCTTGTTGAGGCCCCAGGGCCAGCGCATGTTGTGGCGGAAGGAGCCGCCGAGCACCAAGGAGCACTGATCGAAGTCGAAATGGCTGTGCGGCGACATCTTGGTGATGTCGCGCGGCCCGCCGCCGGGGGGCGGGAAGTTCAGCATGATCGTCGTGCAGCGCCAGATCGGGCCGAGCTCGCCGGGCTTGCGCGTCTTCTGCAGGTCATAGACCCGCAGCTTGAAGCCGGAAGGCGGCGCCGGCCAGGGCTTGAAGGGCGGATTCGCCGGATCGGGCTGCGCATAGGTCTCGGCATTGGCGCATTTGGCGGCGAGATCGGCCGATTGGGTCGTGAACAGGCGGACCACGCGCCCGCCCTTGGGCAGCACGACCGCGCTGTCGCCCGGCGGCACGATGATGAGCTGGTGGCCGTCGCCCTGGACCGAGGCGCCATTGGCCGAGATTTCGTAGGGCGTGTCGTCGTCCGGCAGGACGATCATGTATTCGTCCACCTGCCCCGCCCGCGCAAAGCGCGCGCCCGGCTTGGACTCGATGTAGTTGACGATCAGGTTCTGGCTGCGGGTGTACCAGCTCTTGCCGTTGGCGTCGTTATCGACCGGATCGTCCTTGTAATAGAGGCCGTAGCTTGCCGGCACCGCGGTCGTGCCGGTCTCGTCGCGCTTGGCGGTCGCGAGCGCCGAACGGGGATCTGACTTGTCGTACATGCGTGGTTTCCTCGCCCCTCAGACACGGTGCGTTGACATGCGGTGCGCCAACGTCACAAAACATAACATGATAAGTATAATTGCCCGGGCCGCGCTCGTAAATAGGCGGGATCGGCACCAGGTTGCGACCAGGGACGAAGGGGAGAAAGCCATGTTTCCAATAACCGTAAAGACATTGGCGACGGCGTCGGCGGGGCTTGCCCTCTTGGCCGGGCTTTTTGGCGCGTCGCTGGCCGCGGACGAAGCCAAGCCGCCCGTCACCTGGGCCGCGGCACCGAACTCCATCATCAGCCCGTCGGAAAACACGAACCTGGATGCCTGGGAGGCCGGCCGGGGGAAATCTTTCAAGCCGTTGCCCGACGAGCATCTCGACGATCCGATCCTCAAGGGCGCGATCGACGTGCACGCGCATTTCGGTCCCGACACCTATGACCGCCAATGGGACGCGTTCGAGATCGCGGCGTTCGCGCGGGCGCGCGGCATGCGGGGCATCGTCCTGAAGAACCATTGGAGCGAGTCGGCCGGCCTCGCCTATCTCGTGCGGAAATACGGCAAGGTGCCGGGGCTCGAAGTGTTCGGCGGACTGGTGCTCAACGCGCCGGAGGGCGGGATCAATCCGCAGGCGGTGCGCTATTTCGCGGAGGTCCAGGGCCATTACGGGAAGGTCGTCTGGATGCCGACCCATGACGCCGAGAACGAGGTCAAATACCTCAAGGAGAACCGGCCCTATGTGATCGTGTCCAGCAACGGCGTCCTTCTGCCGCCGGTGCTCGAAGTGCTCGATCTCATCGCGCGGTACAAGCTGACGCTGGCGACCGGGCATGTCTCCGCGGCGGAGATGGTGCAGATCGTGACCGAGGCCAAAAAACGCGGCATCGAGCACATCATCATCACCCATCCGGGCCTCGGGCCGATGTTCACCGATCCGTCGCTCGACCAGCTCAAAGCGGTCACGGCGATGGGGGCCTATGCCGAGGTCGTGGCGCCCGAGCTGCTGGGCAAGAACGGCGACGCCACGGTCGCGATGGTGAAGGCCCTGGGCGCGGCGCACTGCCTGGTCTCGACGGATAGCGGCCTGGTCGGATCGCACAACCATGCCGACGCGCTGGTTCTTTCGGCGCGGGTCTTGCGCAAGGCAGGGTTCAGCGAGGACGATCTGAACCTGATGTTCAAGGCGAACCCGGCGCGGGTGCTGGGATTGCCGGTCCTTTAGGATGACGCGATGAACCGGATATTGCTCACCGAGACGGCCTTCCACCGTGTTCAGCCTCGCCTGGGCGGGCCGGCGAGCGGGCTCGAATGCCTGACGATGGACAAGGACGGGATCGTTCGGCTGGGCGGACGGGAGATATCGGCGGACGACGCCAGGCCAGATTGCGGCTGGCTGAGCCACGACCTCTTCGTGGATGCCGTCGCGGCGCGTTATCTCGGCGTGCTGATGCAATCGCCGGCGCTGAGCTGGGTCCAGAGCGCGGGGGCCGGGCTCGATCATCCGGTCTTCGCCATGCTCGCGCAAAAGGGCGTGCGCCTGACCACCAACCACAGCCAGGCGCTGGGCATGGCGGAATATGTCCTGTGGGGCGTGCTCGATCATTTCCAGGGCGGCAAGGCGCACGCCGCCGAACAGGCGGCGCAGCGCTGGACCAAGCGGCGCTCGCGCGAGATCAGCGGTTCGCGCTGGCTGATCGTCGGCTTCGGGGCGATCGGCGAGGCGGTCGCGCGCCGCGCGAAGGCGTTCGACGCGCATGTCACGGGGATTCGGCGCCGGCCGGGACAGTCGGCGTTCGCGGACGCGATGGCGACGCCGGAGCGGTTGCGCGATCATCTCGGCGACAGCGATGTCGTGGTGCTCTCAGTGCCGCAGACCGCCCAGACCGCGAACCTGGTCGATGCGGAGTTCCTCGCGGCGATGAAGCCCGGTTCGGTTCTGGTCAATGTCGGCCGCGGCGGCCTGATCGACGAGGAGGCGCTGCTGGCGGCGCTCGATGCCGGCAAGCCGGAGCATGCGCTGCTCGACGTCTTCCGCACCGAGCCCCTGCCCGCCGACAGCCGGTTCTGGAACCATCCGCGCGTCACCCTCACCGCGCATACTTCGGCCCTGAGCGCGGGCGCGGAGGCGCGGGCCGAGGATCTGTTCCTCGACAATCTTGGCCGCTATATCGCCGGCCAGCCCTTGCTCAACGAGGTCACTGCCGCCGAAATGACGGCGGCGGCCCGGTGATCCCGCGCCTTACCAGGCCGGGTTCTGCGGCGGCGATTCGCCGGTGATCTCGTTGAATATCTTGCGGTGGGTGAAGCGCCAGCCTTCCGCCGTGCGGACCAGCGCGTCCTCGTAATAGCCATAGGCGGCGACATAGGGCCAGCGCGGCTTGTTGTCGTTGTCCAGATCGAAGAAATAGGCCCGCGCCCTGGCGCGGTCGCCCTGGACGTCGATCACCGGATTGGTCACGAAATGCCGCATATGCGAAGGCTTGGTCCGCGTGTGCGCCGCCGAGAGCTTGCCGAAATAGATCCCGATCCCGACACAGGCCTTGTGGATCGCCTCGCGCCCCT
>DASWOE010000195.1:0-6225 GCA_036398875.1 Rhizomicrobium sp. | reverse complement strand
ATGGACATGGAGAAGGCCGGCAAGCCCCCGCCGCCGCCCAGGCCCGACCACCAGGGCCGCCTATTCTGAGCGCGCCGCGCGCCAACTCACGATGAGCGTCGCAATGCCGAGGCCGAGCGAGGAGGCGTTGATCCAGGCCTCGGTCAGCATCGGGCCGGATTTGGGCAAGAGGGCATAAAGCCCGTGCTCGACGTTGAAGGTGATGTCCATCGCCGCCAGATAGAGCAGCGCGCTGCCGGCCATCAGCCCGAACAGCGCGCCGGCGCGGGTGCCGCGCCACAGCCCGATGCCGGCGAGCAGCATGCAGGCGGCCATCCAGCCATCGGCGACGGGAACGGAATCCTCGAAGGCGGCGTACCAGACCGTGTCGAGCACGCGCACGTCGCCCGCGATGAAATAATTCGCCCAATAGGCGAGCGTCACGACGGCGCCGAGGATCAGGAGGGCGGCGAGGAGCTTCATGACATTCGGCCGCCGCCCTGCATCGCCTCGCGGTAGGGCGTCAGGTTCCAGCCGGGATAGCGCGTCTGCGCCCGCGCCAGCGTGACCTCGGTCCAGAACGGATCGCCCGGCGGCTGCACGCCGAAACAGGCAAGCTGTTCCGGCGTCGCGTGTTCAAAGATATTCGCCCAGGGCTGGGTGTGGTGGAACGGCCAGGCGTGATAGCCGATGCTGTCGTCGGACGCCTTCTTGAAGCAGGTCATCAGCGCATAGCGATGGCCGTGCGGCGCGGTGAGGTTGGTGCCGCGATGATAGACGTCGATGCCGTAGGGGATGGCGGTGCCCGCCGGCGCCGCGCTGGAGCGCGCGCGCCGCGTCAGCCGCGCCTGAAGCGCCGCCTGATGCGCGGCGTCGAAGTTCAGCGACGCCTCCGGACCCGCGACCGCTGCCGCGTCCGGCCGGGTCACGAAATGCATCGGCCCATGCGCTTCGCTGACATCGCTGAAATAGCACAGGATGGTGACGGAGTTCTTCGCACTGTCCTCGGACGGCACCGTCAGGGTGTGATTGGAAAAATCGCAATGGAACGGCTGGTCGTAGTCCGCGTCGCCGGTGAATTTCGCCCAGCTCTGACACTGATAGACGCGAACGTCGTGGGTGCGCAGCGCCCGCTTGGCGAAGGCGATCAGCGCGGGATGCACGCCGATCAGGTTCAACGCCGGCGAGCAGCCCAGCGGCACCGGCTGGATATCGATGAACTGCGCCTTGTTGAAGCGGCCGAGCTCGCCGGCCTTTTTCTTGTCCATCCCCTCGGCGGCGCCTTCGGTGCGGCCGAATACGGATGCGAAGTCGGCCTGCACGGCGGCGACTTCCGCAGGCGTAAAGAAATTCTCGATGACGACGGCGCCGTCGCGGCGCCAGGCGGCGACATCTTCGGGCCGGAACCGGTCGCTCATGCGGCCCGTGCTCAGCGCTTGCCTTTTTGCCGCGACTTGCGGGCGGCATAGCGCGCATCGCGCAACGCCTTCTGCTCGGCGAGCAATTGCACGAGCTTGTCGGCTTCGGCGCGCTTGGCCTTTTCCGCCTCTTCGGCGGCGAGACGCGTGGCTTCGATCCGCGCCGCCTCCTCCGCAATTTTGCGCTCGGCATCGGCGCGCAGCGCGGCCGCCTTCTCCTCGGCCCGGGACTTTTCGCGCGCGTCGCGCTCCTCGGCGATGCGCTTGCGCTCTTCCTGGCGGCGCGCGAAATCCGGATCGTTGGCCGGGTTCTTGGCGCGCGCCCGCTCCAGCAGCGCTGCCCGCGCCTTCGCCTGTTCCTGAAGCCGGTCGTTGAAGCCTTTTTCCTTGAAGCCGCGCATGGAAGACAACCCAATGGATCCTTTCGGTCGGAGAGGAGCGGAACCTATGCAAAAACGGCCGTTTTTCAAGCGGGGAATTGGCGTGCACGGCGCTAAAAATATGACATAAGGCCCGCCATGGCCCCACCCCTTCTGCTCCTGCAAGACATTCATGTGACGTTTGGCAACACCGAATTGCTGGACGGCGCGGAACTTTCGGTCGCGCCGGGCGAACGGTTGTGCCTGGTGGGCCGCAACGGGTCGGGCAAATCGACATTGCTCAAGATCGCCGCCGGGCTGATGGAGGCCGACAAGGGCACGCGATTCGCCCAGCCCGGCGCGACCATCCGCTATCTGGCCCAGGAGCCGAGCCTCGCCGGCCATGCCGACACCCATGCCTATGTCGAGGCGGGACTGATGCCCGGCGACGATCCGGCCCGCGCCTATTATTTGCTCGGCAAGCTGGGCCTGTCCGGCGACGAGAAGCCCGACGCGCTGTCCGGCGGCGAGGCGCGGCGCGCGGCGCTGGCCCGCACGCTGGCGCCCCGGCCCGACATCCTGTTGCTGGACGAGCCGACCAACCATCTCGACCTGCCGGCGATCGAGTGGCTGGAAGGCGAGCTGAACGGCCTCAAATCCGCACTGGTCATCATCAGCCACGACCGCCGCTTCCTCGAAAACCTGTCGCGCGCGACGGTGTGGCTGGATCGCGGCCGGACGCGGCGGCTGGAGGAAGGCTTCGCCGCCTTCGAGCCCTGGCGCGACGCGGTACTGGAGCAGGAGGAGATCGAACGCCACAAGCTCGACCGCAGAATCGCGATGGAGGAAGACTGGGTCCGCTACGGCGTCAGCGGGCGGCGCAAGCGCAACCAGGGCCGCCTCGCCAAGCTCAACGGCATGCGCCGGGGGCGGCGCGAGCAGATCGAGGCGACCGGCAATGTGAAGATGACGATCAGCGAGGCGGAGGAAGGCGGCACGCGCGTCATCGACGCCAAGCGCATTTCCAAGAGCTGGGGCGACCATTGCGTCGTGCGGGATGTGTCGCTGCGGATCCATCGCGGCGAGCGCGTCGGCATCGTCGGCCCCAACGGCGCGGGCAAGACCACGCTGGTCAACCTGTTGACCGGCCGCCTCGCGCCCGACGGCGGCAACGTCAAGATCGGCGTCCAGGTGAAGATGGCGCGCCTGGACCAGACCCGCGTGGTGCTGGCGCCGGACGATACCCTGGCGAACGTGCTGACTGGCGGTCGCGGCGACTACATCGAGGTCGCGGGCCAGTCGCGCCATGTCGTCAGCTATATGAAGGATTTTCTCTTTGCCGCCGCCCAGGCGCGCTCGCCGGTCAAGGTGCTGTCGGGCGGCGAGCGGGCGCGGCTCCTGCTCGCCAAGGTGCTGGCGGAGCCGTCGAACCTTCTGGTGCTGGACGAGCCGACCAACGATCTCGACCTGGAGACGCTCGATCTGCTGGAAGAGCTGATCGACGATTACCCCGGCACCGCGCTGGTGGTGAGCCACGACCGCGACTTCCTGGACCGCGTCGCGACGTCGATCCTGATGGCCGAGGGCGACGGCCACTTCCTCCAATATGCCGGAGGCTACGGCGACATGGTCGCGCAGCGCGGCAAGGGCGTCGAGGCGAAAGCCGACACGCGCGCGCCCAAGCCGGCGGCCGAACCGAAGGATCGTCCCGCGCGCCCCCCCAAGCGGAAGATGAATTTCTCCGACAGGCACGATCTGGAGAAGCTGCCGGGCCGCATCGCGGCGCTGGAGAAGGGCATCGCGGATTTGCAGGCGCGCTTGTCGGCGCCCGATCTTTACGCGCGCGATACGAGAAAATTCGCGGCGCTGTCGGGCGAACTCGCACAGGCGCAGCAGGCGCATGCCGAAGCCGAGGAACGCTGGCTCGAACTGGAATTGCTGCGCGAAGAGATCGAGAGGGGCTGACTTTGTCCTTATCGAATCGTAAAGGCGATTTCGCCCACTAAGCACTTGTTAGGAGAAAATAAGCGCCGTTCCGTAAGCACAAGCCACGAATGGTTTTCCGCCGCGTTATGACGAGACTTCCACTCGCAAACGACAGCGGGCACCGTCATGGCTTTCCTTGGACCCATTTCCCTGATCCGCATGGCCGTCGCCGTCGGCTTTGTCTGGGTCGCTTTTCCGCACCAGCCCGATCTCGGCTTCGGCCGCCCGCCGGTCATCGCGACGCTCGTCGCCGATACGACGGCGAACGGCTGCACGGCAAAGGCCGCATCCTCTTGCGGCGGCGGCGACGTCACGGCGTTTCTCGGCTCGGTCGCGAACATGGAACACACGCGCGACGCCGTCATGCAGAGCCTCGAACGCGTGCGGGCGGACCTGCGCGCCAACGCATCGCCCATCGGATCGCTCAACCGCAATTGAGCGCGCCGTGTTGCCAGGACTGGCGGGCCACGGCCGACGATGAAGGACGGTATGTTTACGTCACAGCGCTATGAGCGAAAGAACGACGGATCACCGCGGCGGCAGGCGTAAAGTCGGCGACGCCTGGCGTTCGCAGTTCGGTACTGAAATGGCGGACAGGGAGGGATTCGAACCCTCGAACGGCTATTAACCGTTACACACTTTCCAGGCGTGCGCCTTAAACCACTCGGCCACCTGTCCGCAGGAAGCCCGCCGGTCGGACGGCAGGCAGCGGGGCGGAATATCCCGCCTTCACCCCAAAATCAAACGCCCAAACGAAAAGGGGCGGCCGCCCGGGCCGCCCCTTTCCGAATCGATCCGGCGCAACCGCGCCTAATCCGTGCCGGCGCGGCCAAGCCCCAGATCGTGCTCCGCGGCCACGATGGAGATCGTATAGCCCGCCGTCACGTCGAACAGCATCATGACCACGATGAAGAAGAACGGCGTCGAGGCGAAGCCCTTCAGCGTGATGAACTCGATCAGGGCCACGACGAAGACCAGCAGCGACAGGCCGTGATTGATGATCTCGCGCGAGGTCGTGCGCGTCGCCTTGACCACCTCGACGAACAGCAGCGTCAGCGTCAGCAGCACCAGGAAATCGCCGAAGCTGAACTTCCAGATGTCGCCCGAGAACATCTTGATGGAAAGGGCGTGCGTGATGCTCAGCACGTCCTGGATGTTGGCGTGCCAGATCACCCCGCCGCCCAGCGCGATCAGGTTGTAGATGATGAGCGGGATCAGCAGCAGCGGAAACAGACGGAACATGGAAAACTCCTCCCCAGATACATCGCCCGCGGGCAATGCGGAAAATCCATCGGCCGGACACGGCCGCGCCAGACTTGTATCATATTGGGGCGAAAAAGGGGCGCGGCCGACGCCGCCGTCCGCGCGGATGGTTAAATCGAAGGCGCGCCGCCTCTTGCGCCGCGGTCGCGGTAGATCATGTACAGGTTGCGCACATAGATCGGGATCGGCATCGCCTGCCCGATCAGCAGGGGCCAGGCTTGAAGATGCAGCGTGTAGCTCACGCTGATCAATCCTCCGACCAGGCTGCAATACCAGAAGGCGACCGGAACCACGCTGTGGCCGGCCTGCTCGCTGCGCAGCCACTGGATCAGGAAGCGCACGCCGAAGACCGCCTGTCCGAAAAATCCGATCCCGCCCCACAGCGTATCGACGGGATGCTGCTGGAGATATGCATAGAGATGCGCGAGATAGCCCATCAGATCTCTCTTGCGTCGCCGCGGTTCTTGAAGCGGCGCTGCAGCCAGCGCACGCCCAGGATGTCGAACACGCTCACCGCCAGCCGCCCCAGATTGGTGTATTTCGAGCGCCCATGCTCGCGCGGCCGGTGGTTCACATCGACGAAACGCACGTCATAGCCCTCGCGGATCATCAGCGTGATGAGATAGCGGTGGATGTGGTCGAAATAGGGAAGCGCGAGGAACGCCTCGCGGCGGAACGCCTTGAGGCCGCAGCCGGTATCGCGGGTGCCGTCACGCAAGATTGCGTTGCGCACGCCGTTGGCGACACGCGATTGCATCTTCTTGAAGCCGGTATCCTTGCGCCCTACCCGTTGGCCGGCGGCCAGGCCCACGCGTTCGCCGCCATTCTCGATCGCTGCAATCAGATCGGGCAGAAATGCCGGATCGTTCTGGCCATCGCCGTCGAGTGTCGCCACGATTGAACCGCGCGCGGCGCGGACACCGCTGCGCACCGCCGCCGACTGACCCGACGATGCCGCGTGACGGATTTGGCGGAGATTGCCGCGCTGTTGCATGATCGCAGCGAGCCGTTCGGCGGTCGCATCGGTCGAGCCGTCATTGACATAGATGATTTCATAGGCCCATCGGCCGTCGAGCGCGGCTGCGATCTCGGCGATCAGCGGCGCCACATTCTCGGCTTCGTTGCGCACGGGCACGACAATGGAAACGGCCACCATGGCTGCATCGGAAGATGGCAAAACAGACACTCACCGTTTGAATCAGCATGCCGCTGGAACCGAC
>DASWOE010000194.1:0-9045 GCA_036398875.1 Rhizomicrobium sp. | reverse complement strand
GCCGTGGTCGCGCTGATCGGCGCGGTGGGGGCGCTGCCGGTCTCGCGCCTGCCGATTCCCTTGTGGGAGATTTATGCCGTCTCGGTGCTGGCCGCGGTGATCCAGGCGGCGCTGGTCGCCGCCGCGGCGCAGGACCGCCAGCGCGCCGCCGACGAAGCGGCGGCCGAGGGCGCCGCGATGTACCGCTTCCTCGCCGACAACGCGATGGACCTGATCACGCGCCATTCCTCCGACGGGCGCATCCGCTTCGCCAGTCCGGCGGCGCAGGCGATCCTCGATTTGCCGCCGCAGGACCTGCTCGGCCTGGCGCCGGCGGCGCTGGTGCATCCCGACGATCTCAGGACGATGCAGTCCGCCTTCATGGAATCGGCCTATTACGGCCGCGCCGCCGCGGCCGAAATCCGGATGAAGCGGCGCGACGGCTCCTATGTGTGGGCGGAGATCCGCTGCCGGCCGGCGCCGCCCAGCCATGGCGAAGCCTCCGACATCGTCGCGGTGACGCGCGACATCTCCGAGCGCAAGGCCCAGGAGGCCGAGCTGATCGCGACGCGCGACGCGGCCGAGGCCGCCAACCGCGCCAAGTCCAGCTTCCTCGCCAATATGAGCCACGAGCTGCGCACGCCGCTGAACGCCATCATCGGCTTTTCGGAGGTGATGACGCATGAGATGTTCGGCCCCGTCGGCAGCGCGAAATATCTCGAATATTCGCGGCTGATCCACGAATCGGGCGGCCATCTGCTGGAGCTCATCAACTCGGTGCTCGACATGTCGAAGATCGAGGCCGGCAAGCTCGATCTGTACGAGGAGGTGTTCGGCCTGGAGGACACCGCCGAAGCGGCGCTGCGCTTCGTCAAGCTGCAGGCCGAGCGCGCCGGGGTGGCGCTCAAGCTCTCCATCGCGCCGGGCGCGCGCACCGTCTATGCCGACAAGCGCGCGGTGAAGCAGATGCTGATCAACCTTCTGACCAATGCGATCAAGTACACGCCGCGCGGCGGCGATGTGCGCGTCAAGGCGGTTCTCGACAATCGCGGCATCGAGATCTCGGTCGCCGATTCCGGCGTCGGCATCTCGGCCAAGGACCTCGAACGTCTCGGCAAGCCGTTCGAGCAGGTCGAGGGCGAGCATGTCCGCTCCAAGGAAGGCACCGGGCTGGGCCTGGCGCTGGTCAAGGCGTTCAGCGCGCTGCATGGCGGCGAAGCCGTGCTGCAATCGGCCCTGGGCGAGGGCACCACCGTCACCATCCGCCTTCCCTTCGCCGCGGTGGGCGAGGACGGCGAAGCGCAGCGCCGGCGCGAGGCCAAGATCATCCCCTTCAAGGGCGCGGCGTGATCCTGGCGGGCGGCGCGCGGGGAATCGTCCGCTCTATTCGCCGCGCCCGCCATGCTATACCGCGGCCATGGTCCCCCGCCTCAAAGCCGGCATCGCCGTCCGTGCCCTGATCCGCCGCGCCGAAGTCGCCGGCGCGCAGGCCTTCGTCGTCAAGAAGGGCATCGAGGAATCGGGCGCGGTGTTCCTCAAGCTCAACCGGCTCGACGGGCATGTCCTGGTGCTGTCGCAGGCGCGCAGCGGCGACGGCGACCTCGTCTGGGCCAAGCCGCTGGGCGACTGGTCGGACGAGGACAAGGCCCGCACCTATCTCGACAAGCAGATGAAGTTCGATCCCGATCTGTGGATCGTGGAGATCGAGGACCGCCAGGGCCGCGCCTTCGTCGATGAGCCGATCGTCTAGCGGGCGCGGTTGACGCATGCGGCGCCGGCTTGTTAGGTCGCCGACGATGCGGATCTACAACCAGATCGCCGGCCGCAACCGCGAGCGTCTCGCCGCGCTGTCCGACGGCGTGTTCGCCTTTGCGATGACCGTGCTGGTGCTCGACATCCGTCCGCCGCCGCTGGACCGCATCCACAGCGAAGCCGATCTCCTTCACGCGCTTGTGGTGCTCAGCCCAAGGCTCCTGACCTTCGTCATGAGCTTCATGACGCTGGGCATCTTCTGGGTCGGACAGCAGACCCAGCACGACGCGCTGATCCATGCCGACCGCTCCTACACCTGGCTGCATATCGGCTTTCTCATGGCGGTGTGCCTGCTGCCGTTCTCCACCGCGCTGCTCGCCGAGTTCATCGCCTTCCGCCTCGCTTTGCTGGTCTATTGGCTGAACACGCTGATGCTGGGCGTCCTGCTGCTGGCGGGCTGGTACCGGGCGAAATGGTTCGGCTTGGTCGATCCGGACGCGCCGCCGGGCATCGACGACGCATTCGTGAACCGCGTGATCCGGGCGCAGGGGCTTTATGCCCTCGGCGCCGCGCTGTGCGTGTTCTCCACCTGGTGGAGCATCGCGGTGATTTTCGCGGTACAGCTCAACTATGTCGTCGCCCCGCGCTTCTGGCCGCTGAACCGGCTGTGAACGCGCTAGCAGGCTGCGCGGGCGAGCAGGGCCGCGGCGAAGCGCTCGGCCCTGCTCCAGCCGCGCCCATCCGTGCAATGTGCGTAAGGCGAATTGCCCAGGGCGCGATCGCGCCTATCCCGGCGGCGGCTGCGCCGCGGGAGCCCAGGCGTCGGCGCGCGCCTGCGCCTGCGCCCATGTCGCGGCCGTCAGGACGGCGTCCAGCCGCGTCTGCAAATCCGCCGAGATGTTCGGCAGGCCGAGCGCAAAGCGCGTGCCGTTCGCGTGATAGAGCAAGGCCCATTTGCCCGCTTCCACCGGATCGCGCGCGACGCCGTTGCCGTCGAGATACATCTGCGCCAGGCTGGCCTGCGCCTTGGGAAGGTTGTGGTTCGCGGCGTTGAGGACGAAGGCGGCGCCGTCCAGCCTCAGGCTCGCGGCGCGCTGCGCATCCGGCTCCGCCTTGCCGAGGTCGAGCAGGCACAGGCCGAGATTGTACTGGGCCAGCTCATAGCCGTCGCCGCGCGCCGCCAGCTGGCGAAGGATCGGCACGGCCTCCCGGCAATTTCCCGCCAGCCGCAATTCCTCGGCCTTGCCTTCGGGATCGGGCGGCAATTCCGCCTCCGGCTGCGGCAGGCCGCTGACGCCCGGATCGATGGAGTCCTGGCCGTGCCTCATCTGGGCCCGGGCCGGGAAGGCCAGGCAAAGCGCGATCGACAAGACCGCCAGCGCCGTTTTTCGTTTCATCGTCCATCGTCCCGCTGTCGCCGCTCTATCTAATTGGCCCGCGCCGCGGTCGTCCATCCCCGCCGATGTCGGCCGCAGACGGATGACGCAGATGACAGGTCCCGCCGATCCTGCTACTCCCCCGCGCCTTATGACCCACTCGCCTGCCTTCGAAGCCGCGCGGCGCCGGACCTTCGCGATCATCTCGCATCCCGACGCCGGCAAGACGACGCTGACCGAGCATCTCCTGCTGCTCGGCGGCGCGATCCATGAGGCCGGCCGCGTCAAGGCGCGCGGCGAGGCGCGGCGCGCCAAGTCGGACTGGATGAAGATCGAGCAGGAGCGCGGCATCTCCGTCACCTCGGCGGTGATGACCTTCGAGTTCGAGGACGCGGTGTTCAACCTGCTCGATACGCCCGGCCACGAGGATTTCTCGGAGGACACCTATCGCACGCTGACGGCGGCCGACAGCGCGGTGATGGTGATCGACGCCGCCAAGGGAATCGAGGCGCAGACCCGCAAGCTGTTTGAGGTCTGCCGCCTGCGCGACATCCCGATCATGACCTTCGTCAACAAGATGGACCGCGAGGCGCGCGATCCGTTCGAGCTTCTGGATGAGATCGCCGACCAGCTCCAGCTCGAATGCGCGCCGATGGTGTGGCCGGCCGGCATGGGGCTGAACTTCCGCGGCACGATCGATCTCTATACGGAGGAATTCTCCCCCTTCGGCGGCGGCGCCAAGCTCGGCGGCGATGCCGCCGCCGCGCTTCTGAGCGCCGGGGAAAAGGACAAGCTGGACGAGGACGTGGAGCTGGCCCGCGCCGGCCTGCCGCGCTTCGACCACGGCACCTATCGCGAGGGCCACCAGACGCCGGTGTTCTTCGGCTCGGCGCTCAAGAATTTCGGGGTGCGCGATCTGCTCTCGGCGCTGGCGAAGAACGCGCCGCCGCCGGGCCCCGCGGCCGCCAAGGGGGCGCTGGTCGAGCCGTCGGACGACGAAGTCACCGGCTTCGTGTTCAAGGTCCAGGCCAATATGGACCCCAACCATCGCGACCGCGTCGCCTTCCTGCGGCTGGCCAGCGGCAAGTTCCGCCGCGGCATGAAGCTGACGCAGTCGGGCACGAAGAAGTCGATCGGCGTGCACAACCCGATCCTGTTCTTCGCCCAGGAGCGCGAGACGGTGGACGAGGCCTGGCCCGGCGACATCATCGGCATCCCGAACCACGGCGTCCTGCGCGTCGGCGACACGCTGTCGGAGTCCGGCACCGTGGTGTTCACCGGCATCCCGAATTTCGCGCCGGAAATCCTGCGCCGCGTGCGGCTCGGCGATCCGATGAAGCAGAAGCACCTGACGCGCGCGCTGGAGAGCCTGGCGGAAGAGGGCGTCACGCAAGTGTTCAAGCCGCAGATCGGCGCGGCGTGGATCGTCGGCGTGGTCGGCCCCTTGCAGCTCGACGTGTTGAAATCGCGCCTCGTCGCCGAATACGGGCTGGACGCCGACCTCGAGCCGGCGCCCTACGAGACCGCGCGCTGGATTTCCGGCAGCGACGCCGACATGGAGAAATTCGCCGCCTCGAACCGCGGCGGCATGGCGGCGGACCGCGACGGCGCGCCGGTGTTTCTCGCCAAGAGCCAATGGGAGGTCGGCTATGTGGCCGACAAGTTCCCCGCCATCAAATTCGCCAAGACGCGCGAGCGGCACGACGTGAACGGGTGAGCTCGTCTCGCCTTCTCCGCCGCCCTCATCCTTCGACAGGCTCAGGATGAGGTCATTGGGGCGGTCGGATGCAGCTTGTTGCGGCGAGCCTGGTCTTCGACAAAACCCTCACCCTGAGCCTGTCGAAAAGCGAGGGTTTGCCCTGCCGCCCTTATCCTCCGACAGGCTCAGGATGAGGCCTTTTCCAATTTCTCGACAAGCCCGACGCGATCGCGTTCTCACTTCTCCAGGAACGCCAGCACCATCTTCACCGTCGCATCCGGATTTTCTTCCATGATCCAGTGGCCGGAATTGGGGATCGTGCCGCCTTCGACGTTCACGGCGACGAAGTCGAGCTCGGTCTTCATGGCCGCGCCATAGGATGTCGCGCCGCCCAGCGCCAGGACCGGCATCTGCAATTTGCCGCCGCCCGCCAGCAGCGCCCGGTTGTCGATGCCGTCCTGCGGGAAGGCGACGAACTGCTCGAACGCGTCGTGGATCGCATGCGGCCTGGCATAGAGCGCCGCATAATGCCGGCGGGTCTGCTCGTCGATGCGGCGCGGATCGTCGGACAATTCGTTCCAGAAGCGGTCGAGATAGATGCGCTCGCGTCCCGCGACCAGGCGCTCCTCGTCCGGGCCGTGGAAATTGAAATGCCAGGTCTTCGGGTTCGAAAGCTGCGCCGCCCAATGGCCCAGGCCCGGCAGCGGCGCGTCGATCACCACCCATTTGGTAATGCGGGCGGGAAACTGCGCCGCCAGCGCATAGCCCACCATGTTGCCGATGTCGTGGGTGACGAGATCGGCCTTCTGCACCTTCAGCGCGTCCATCACGCCGGCGATGTCGCGCGCCTCGTTCTTCTTGGCGTAGCCGGCATCGGGATGCGCCGACAGGCCCATGCCGCGCAGATCGGGCACGATCACCGTGTGGTCCTCGGCCAGCTTGACGGCGAGCGGCTGCCACATGTCGCCGGAATCGCCGAAGCCGTGCAGCAGCACCACCGCCGGTCCATGGCCGCCGACGCGGACATGGAGCGTCGTGCCGTTGGTCGCGACCGGCCGCGCCTGGAAGGACGGCGGATAGGGCAGCACGCGCGCCGAAGCCGGCGCCAGGCAAAGAAGCGCGACCAGCGCGCCGAACGCGAAACGATGCATGGGGCCTCTCCCGGAGAACCCGCATCTTCGCGCGCCGTGGCGCCCGGCGATAGCAAAATCGGCGCGGGGCCTTTTGCGAGAGGCGCGGCTCAGGCCGCGCGCTCGACCGCCGGGGCGGGGGCGTCGGCCCGCGACCGCCACAGGTTCACGATATGCCGCGCGCCGTTCACGGGCACGGCGTCGAACACGCCCAGCATGGCGAAATTCTCATGCACCGACAGCGGCGGGCCGGCCAGGATCGCCATCGCCGAGAAGGTGGCGCGGTTGATCCCGGTCGCCTTGGCAAGCGTCGCCAGGGCACGTCCCGACGGATCGGCCAGCACCGCCTCGGCAATGACCGGCGGCAGGCCGCCGAGCCGCGTCAGCTCCGGCGCGAAATCGCGGGCCTTGCGCGCGGCCAGGAGCAGCGCGGCGGAGTCCGCGGCATCGCATCCGGTCGGGCCCAGGGCGTCGTTGCGCGCCAGGATCGCATCCTTCATCGGCGCGGGCGCGTCGATGAAGAACTCGTTCAGCAGCGCGAGCGGAAAATCCTCGCGGCCCTGGAAGCGCGCCGCCAGCGCGGCGCAGGCGCCGCCGTCCATTTCGCGCACGATCTTTTCGAGCAGCGCCTCGAAGGTGGCGCGCATCGCGGCGGGATATTGCGCCGGCCAGTCGAGCAGGAGGTCGGCGACCTCGCCGGCCAGATGGGCGCGCTCGCCCGCGCCTTGCGCGGCAAGTTCGAGAAGATGACTGAGGCGTTCCTTCGGCGTCGGCATAGGGCTCTTCCTGGCAACGACCCTAGCCCAAAGATGTTAACGTTCTGTTCGCCGTGTTTTTCCCCTTCGCGGGGCGGCGGCGGGGTCTATTTCAGCGGCTTGTAGGTCGCCGCGATCGCATTCATCAGGCCGAACAGCGTCTCGTGGTTGAAATGCGGACGGGCGTCGCCGCGGCGCTCGCGGCCGTAATTCACATAGTAATGCACCGCCGTGCAGGGCGCCTTGCCGACCAGGATCACCGCCTGCTCGACGGTGTAGAGGTCGCCCGGCTCGGCGATGGTGCGCACGATGTCGGGCTTTTCCAGCGGCCGCTCCGTCGCATAGTCCGGCGGCGGATCGACCAGGAAGGCCGACGCGGTGCACAGATCGCCGGGCCGGGCCCATTGCACCACCAGCGCGAGCTGGTCGCTTTCCAGGTTGCTGCCGGGGGCCAGGTCGCCCAGGGGCTTCAGCGCGACGCCCCGGCGCATGTCGTCGGTATCGCCCTGATAGAAGCCATAGCCCTTGTCGATGAAATTCGGATCGACCGTCCAGCCCGGCGGGTAGTCGATGGTGAAGCGACGGACCGGGTCGCTATAGGTCTGCCAGCCGCTCGTCTGCGCCGCGGCCGGCGCGGCCAGAACCAAGCACAGCGCCAGCAGCGCGCCGCCGCACGGGACATCGAAACGCGCCATGGACCCTCCGGTGAGAAGGGCACCATAACAAAGCGCCTGCGGCCTGTCTTCGCGCCGCCGTCAGCGGTGGCGATAGCGGCAACGGCCGTTGTAGAGGATGCGCGCATGGGCGCGCTCGGCTTCGCAGCGGTTGCCGAAGGTCTGGCGGTGGCCGTCGCGCGTCACGGCGCAGACCGGCTTGTAGATCTTCGAGCAGAAGCGCGGCCGGGCGGCGGCGCCGTCCGCGGCGGCGAACAGCAGCGCCGCCGCAAGAGTACCCAAAGTAATGGCTTTGATCGATTTCATGACAAATACTCTCATCTTTCAGGGAATATTTATCCTTGTCTTACACCAGACGGCACCCGTTGGCGAGACTCAATTCCCCACGATCGCCCAGCTGTCGGGGTAGAAGCCGTTGAAGGTCGTGCGCACCGCCACCGAATAGGCGCCCATATAGTCGAACACGATGAAGTCGCCGGCGCCGATATTGGCCGGCAGCATGATCGGGCGCGGCAGCACGTCGAGCGTGTCGCAGGTCGGGCCATAGACGCGGAACGGGATCGTCGCGCCGGGCAGCGGCAGGGCGCGGCTCTTGGCATCCAGCGTGAACACCCGCACCGGATAGTCGGCGACCCAGCCCGGCAGCGTCAACTCGTCGAACGAGCCATAGACGCCGTCGTTAATGTAGAGCCGGTCGCCCTTGCGCAGGATCACCTGGGTGATCAGCGACAGGCCTTCGGCGATCAGGGCGCGCCCCGGCTCGCAGATCAGCGGCACTTTGGGATCGTCGAGCGTTTCCAGCGCTTCCTTGATGGTGTCGAAATACCAGTGATAGGGCGGCACGTCGTCGCCCATATAGGGGCCGGGAAAGCCGCCGCCGATGTCCAGCGCCGCGATCTCGATCTTCGCCATCTGCGCCGTGCGCCGCGCCATCTCGATCGCCTGGGCATAGGAGAAGGGCGACAGGCACTGGCTGCCGACATGGAAGGTGATGCAGGGCGCCGCGCCCGCCTCCTTCACCCGGTTGAGCAGCCGCGCCGCGTCGGCCTGGGTGGTGCCGAACTTGCTCGACAGTTCCAGCACCGCGCCGCCCAGCGCGGTGGCGATGCGCACGAAGACGCGCAGCTTCCTGGGGTTCCTGGTCTCGGCCAGCAGCTTGTCGAGCTCGAAGTCGCAGTCGATGACATAGTCGGTGACGCCGTATTGCTCGAACGCCTTCTTCGCCGCGCCCACCTGGCGCACCGGCGACATGAAGTGGCATTGCGCCTCGGGATAGCGCTGCTTGACGATCTCGATCTCCGGCACCGAAGCGGTGTCGAAATGGCGGATGCCCGCCGCCCACACCTGGTCGAGCACATGCGGCGCCGGATTGGCCTTGATCGCATAGAGCGGATCGCCCGGGAACGCGTCCAGGAAGCGGCGCGCCGCGGCGCCGAACTTCTCCGGAAGGATGCAATAGACGGGCTCGCCCGGCTTCAGCGTGGCGATGGCCTTCTCGATCGTGCCGAAGCGCGGCAGCGTGCCGATCTGCGCGGGAGCGTTCATGCGAACCACCCAACCAAAATTGCGCGGCCTCTTTGGGGCACGCACCCCCAGGGGTCAAGAAATATAGTGTGACAGCCGTTCGACCTTCGCCTCCAGCCTGTGGCCGTCGGGATCGACGACGAAGGCGGCGTAGTA
>DASWOE010000193.1:0-3068 GCA_036398875.1 Rhizomicrobium sp. | reverse complement strand
GCATCGGGGCCGGCACCGCCGCCGGCGGCGGCGCTGGGCGCCTTGATCGGCGCGCTGGTGTTGGTCGGCAACACGGTGGCGCCGTCGCGCAGCCGGTCGGCGCCGTCCACCACCACGACGTCGCCGGGCTTGAGGCCCTGGGTGATGGTGACCGCCGTCGCATTGCCCGGCCCGAGCGTGACGGTGCGCTGCGCCACGGACTTGTCGGGCAGCACGACGAAGACATAGCTGCCTTCGGCGCCGCGCTGCACGGCGGCGACCGGCACCAGCGTCTGGTCGTGCAGCGTATCGACCAGCAGCCGCGCATTGACGAACTGGTTGGGGAACAGCTTGCCGTCCGCATTGTCGAACAGGGCGCGCAGCTTCACCGAGCCGTTGGCCGGATCGATCTGGTTGTCGACCGTCTCCAGCGTGCCGGTGGCGAGCAGCGTCGTCTGGCTGCGGTCATAGGCCTGGACGGCAAGCGTCGCGCCGCTGCGGATGCGCGCCAGCACGTCGGCGATATTGTCCTCCGGCAGCGTGAAGATGACCGAGATCGGCCGTTCCTGCGTCACCACCGCGACGCCGGTGCTCTGCCCCGCCGAGACGACATTGCCGAGATCGACCTGGCGCAGGCCGACGCGCCCGGCGATCGGGGCGGCGATGCGGGTGTAGCCGAGATTGATCGCGGCGCTCTCCACATTGGCCGCGTCGGACGCCACCACGCCGCGGTCGGATTCGACCAGCGCGGCCTGCGTCGCATATTGCTGCTGCGAGATCGCCTTCTGCGCGTTGAGCGCGGCGAAGCGCTTCAGGTCGAGCAGCGCATTGTTCAGATTGGCGCGGTCGCGCGCGAGCTGGCCCTTGGCCTGGTCGAGCGCGGCCTGAAAGGGCCGACGATCGATCTCCATCAGCGGATCGCCGGCCTTGACCATCTGCCCCTCGGTGAAATCGATCTTGACGATCTGGCCGCCGACCTGCGGCTTGACCGTCGCGGTCGCCAGCGGCGTCACGGCGCCCAGCCCGTTGAGGGTGATGTCCATGTCGCCGCCGGTCGCGGTCGCGACGCCCACCGCCTGCGGCCCGCGCGCGCCGAAGCGCGCGCTTGCGCTGTCCTGGGTGGTGGACCAGACGCGCCAGCCGATGAAGGCGGCCAGAAGCACCGCGAGAAGGATCCAGATCGCCTTGGCGCCGCCGGGCATGCGCGAGACCCCCCAGCGCCAGGCGCGATCGGTGCGCGCGACCGCGGAATCGAGGACGCCCTTCAGATCGCCCGAACTGCTCATATTGGTCTCGCTTGGCCGTTGAAATTCCGGCTGACGCCCCCGCCGAAGGGTGAAGTAACAAAAGGTCCGTCGCCAAATTTGTCGAAAGTGTCGCCGCCGGTTGGACAGCCGGCCCAATTCCCACCATATCGTGTTTGTAACACGCAGGCCCGGTCTGACGTTCCTTACGCGGATTTCACACATGCATGCACATTTCGGCTGGATCAGCGAAGCCGCTCAATGGACTCTGGCCTTTGCCAAGGCGCACCCGCAATCGGCCTTCGCCATCGCTTTCGTCGTGTCCTTCGCCGAATCCTTCGCCGGCCTCTCCTTCCTGGTGCCGGGCACGACGATCCTGGTCGCCATCGGCGCCCTGCTGGGCGTCATGGACGCGGAGCCCTGGGACTTCTTTCCGGTCTGGCTGGCGGCGGCGGTGGGCGCGATCCTGGGCGACTGGATCTCCTATTGGATCGGCCGCCGCTTCAAGGAGCATGTGCTCTCGGCATGGCCGATCTCGCGCTATCGCGCCCAGATGGCGACGGCGCTGGGCTTTTTCGGCCGCTGGGGGGTGTGGGCGATCTTCATCGGCCGCTTCCTGGGGCCGTTCCGCGCCACCGTGCCGCTGGTCGCGGGAATCTCCCAGATGAAGTTCTGGCCGTTCCAGCTCGCCAATGTGACCTCGGCCCTGATCTGGTCGGCGGCGCTGCTTTTCCTGGGCGCGGCGGGCTGGACCGCGGTGCGGTCGGCCTGGCACTGGCTGGGCGGCTGGCCGTCCATCGCCATCGCCGTCGCCGCGATCGCGCTCGCTTATGTCTTCCGCGACCGGATCGGGACCGCGCGGCGCTCGCGCGCGGCAAAATGAAGGGCGAGGCCGCGCTGCGGTCTCGCCCTGTCTGGTTCGAGGCTCGGGCCTTCGCTTACGGCGTCGGCGCCGGGGTCTGATCGGGTGCCGGGGTCGAGGCGTCCGGAGCATCGGGCGCGGCGGGCGCCGGCGCGGCCGGCTGCTCCGCCGGCTTGAGCGCCTTCTTGCGCGCCAGGTCGGTCATCGCGCCATGCGCGTCGGCGAAGCCCTTCAGCGAGAACGGGATCTCGAAGGACTTGCCGCCCTCGGCGATGATGCGCACCTTGGCGCCGCTGCCCGAGGACAGCGCGTTCAGCAAGTCCGGCGGCAGCAGCATCTCGACATAGCAGCCGCCGCGGTCGCAGCGGCGGTAGTGCAGCATCGGCGAGCTGTAATCGTCGGACGTCACGACCGCGCCCTTCTGGATCAGGACGCCGAGCGGCACCGAGATCTGGATGACGTGCTTGTCGCTGCTGGGGACATAGGCCACCGACACGCTCATGATGCGCTGCTTGGTCTTCTTGTTCGCCAACAGCTCGAACATGTCGCAGGGCGACGGCGAGTTGACCGGGAAGCAGCGGACGACCCAATCGCCGAACTGCTTGGTGTCGGTCGGGCCCACCGGCTTGCCGCTGCCGTCGGACTGCGCCAAAGCGGGCGCGGCGAAGACAGTGCCGAGCGCGAAGACGCCGGCGAGAATCGAACGGATGGCTTTCATGACCAGAGTCTCTTCCACCAGGAGTGGCGCTTGCCGTCGTCGCTCACATACGCGCCATGCGCGGCGACGAGGCCCTTGACCGAGAACGGGAGCGCGGCGGCCTTGCCGTCGAGCCCCACGACCAGAATGCGGGCGGAGGCCGCCTGCAGCATCGCCTTGGACAGGTCGTCGTCGAACTTGACCCGCACCAGGCAGCCCGCGCCGTTGCACACTTCGAAGGGATAGATGCGCGGCTTGTCGTTGCCGAAGGCGAGCCCGATGCCCG
>DASWOE010000192.1:0-3295 GCA_036398875.1 Rhizomicrobium sp. | reverse complement strand
CGCGCGGCGGGGACTGGCCGCGCGCGCGACGTCTCGGCCGCGTTCTGCGCCGCGCTGAAGAGCGAAGCCGGGCAATTGCGCAAGCTGATCGACTGGCTCGCGACCGGCGGCAAGACCGATGCGGCGCGGGCCGAGGCCCTGGCGCGCGCGCTGGCGCTGGGCCTTGCGGTCGAATCCTACGCGCATTTCCGCGACGCGTTCCTGACTGGCACCGGCGAGCGCCACAAGGCGGTCGTCACCAAGGGGCTCGCCAAGACCGCGCCGGATTTGGCGCAGGCGCTGGGCGCGCTCGAAGAGCGGTTCCTGGCGGCGGAAGAAACACGCCGCGCCACGCACGCCGCCGAGCTGGCGGAGGCGGCACTGACGCTGGGCGATGCCGTGCGCCGGCACTATGCGGCGGCCAAGACCGCGCGCGGCGCGCTCGACTATGACGACCTGATCGCCGGCACCGTGGCGCTGTTCGAGCGTGGCGGCGCGGCGCAATGGGTTCTCTACAAGCTCGACGGCGGCATCGACCACGTACTGATCGATGAGGCGCAGGACACGAGCCCGGAGCAATGGCGCATCGTCACACGGCTGACGGAGGAATTCTTCGCCGGCGACGGCCGGGCGCGCACGCTGTTCGCGGTGGGCGACGAGAAGCAGTCGATTTTCAGCTTCCAGGGCGCCGATCCTGCGCAGTTCGAGCGCAACCGCGCGCATTTCCAACAGGTGGCCGAGGGCGCGGCGCACCCTTTCGTCACCGCGCCGCTGATCCAGTCCCGCCGCTCGGCGCCGCAGATATTGCGCTTCGTCGATACCGTGTTCGAGAGCGAAGCGGCCCGCGCCGGACTGACCTCGGAGGGGCTGGCGATCGAGCACAGCGCCTATCGCGCGGCGGCGAAAGGCCGCGTGGAACTGTGGCCGGCCCTGGCGCCGGCCGAGGAGAGCGACCGCGACGTGTGGCGGGCGCTCAGGCCCATCGACGTCGAGGCGCGGGACAGCCCGGTGGTACGGCTGGCCAAGCAGATCGCGGACCGGATCGCCGGCTGGATCGGCAAGGCGGCCCTGCCCGGCCACGACCGCGCGATCCGGCCCGGCGACATCATGATCCTGCTGCGGCGGCGCGAGCCGTTCGGGCCGGAGATCGTGCGGCGGCTGAAGGATCGCGGCGTGCCGGTGGCCGGCGCCGACCGCATGAAGCTGACCGAGCAGATCGCGGTGATGGACCTGATCGCGCTGGGACGCTTCGTGCTGTTGCCGCAGGACGACCTCAATCTCGCGGCGCTCCTGCGCTCGCCCTTGTGCGGCCTGAGCGAAGAGGCGCTGTACGACCTCGCCCATGACCGGAGCGGCTCGCTGTGGGCGGCGCTGCAGGAGGCCCGCGCCGACGCGCGCTTCGCCCCCGCACAGGATTTCCTGGCCGCCATGCGAAAGCACGCCGATTTCGCGCCACCTTACGAGTTCTATGCCGAGGCGCTCGAGGCGCGCGGCATGCGGCTGGCGCTGCTGCGCCGGCTGGGCGCCGAGGCCAACGACGCGATCGACGAATTCCTGTCGCTGTCCTTCGCCTATGAGTCCGCGAGCACGCCGTCGCTGGAAGGCTTCCTGCACTGGATCGAAAGCGGCGGCGCCGAGGTCAAGCGCGACATGGAGCGCGGCCGCGACGAGGTGCGCGTGATGACCGTGCACGGCGCCAAGGGACTGGAAGCCGATATCGTCATCTTGCCCGACACCACGACGCTGCCGCGGCCCGGCGATCACGGTAGTTTCCTCTATGACGACGGCATGCCGCTGTTCGCGGTGCGCAACCAGGACGCGCCGGCCGCGGTGAAGGCGGCGAAGGACGCCGCGCGCCTGCGGATGCTGGAAGAGTACCGCCGGCTTCTCTATGTCGCGCTGACGCGGGCGCGCGACCGGCTGATCGTCTGCGGCTTCGAGAACCGCACCGGCATACACGCGGACTCCTGGTACGCCCTGGCGCGCAGCGCGGCGGAAAAACTCGGCGCGAAGGTGCTGGACGACGATGAGGCGCCGCTGGTCTATGGCGAGGCGGAAACCGCGGCGGCGCCAACAGCCGGCGACGCCGTCGCGGCGATGCCGCTGCCGCCCTGGCTCCGTCGGCCCGCACCGCGCGATGCGCCCGCGCCGCGGCTGGTACGACCGTTCGATGCCGCCGGAATGGACGCGCCGGCGATGCCGTCGCCCTTCGCCGACTCCGAGCGCTTCCGCCGCGGCCGGCTGGTGCACGCGCTGCTGGCGCATCTGCCCGAAGCGCCGCGCGCGGATCGCGCCGCCCTCGCCTACGAATTCCTCCGTAGACGGAACGCCGTAGATGTCGAGGCGCTGGTGGGCGAGACGCTGGCGGTGCTCGACGATCCGGCCTTTGCGGAAGCGTTCGGAGCAGCCAGCCGCGCCGAGGTCTCCATCGTCGCCGACCTGCCGCAACTGGGCGCGGCGGCGCGCGTCAACGGCCGCATCGACCGGCTGGCGGTCGCGGGCGACCGCGTGCTGATCGTCGATTTCAAGACCAACCGGCCGCCGCCGGCGCGCGAACAAGACGTCGCGCCGCTGTACCTGAGCCAGATGGCGCTCTACCGCGCCGCAGCGCAAAAGATCTTTCCGGACAAGCGAATCGCCTGCGCCCTGGTATGGACCGAAGGTCCCACACTCATGGCGCTGTCCAATGAGCTTCTGGAGGCGGAACTAGCCCGCATCGGGGCGCGGCTTGACCCTGGGGGGGAGCGTTCCTAAGTATTGCTGCCAGCTATTGCCAAGGATCCCATCATGGCCGCCCCCATCAAAGTCACCGATGCCTCGTTCTTAGCCGATGTCCTCAATTCCAAGACGCCCGTCGTCGTGGATTTCTGGGCCGAATGGTGCGGTCCGTGCCGGATGATCGCACCCGCGCTCGAGGAGCTTGCGGGCGAGTTGGGCGGCAAGGTGACCATCGCAAAGATCAACATCGACGAGAACCCGCAGATGCCGCAGAAATACGGCGTGCGCGGAATCCCGACCATGATGATCTTCGCCCAGGGCCAGGTCGCGGCGACCAAGGTCGGCGCACTGCCCAAGAACAAGATCAAGGAATGGATCGAATCGTCGGTCTGAACGTATTCTCGACCGCAGTTCCCTGCCACCGCCGCGCAACCGACCGTCGCGCGGCGGTCGCATGTCAGGCTATAATTTCGGCGCATGAAGAACACCGCATCGACCATGCGCGCCGCCGCGGTCCTCGCCGCCGCGTTGATTTTGACAGGCTGCACCTGGGCGCGGCAGGAGCTTTCGCCGGTTCCGGTCGAGGCTCCCACTCCCG
>DASWOE010000191.1:0-12439 GCA_036398875.1 Rhizomicrobium sp. | reverse complement strand
CTGGGGGTCCTGCTCTATTTCGACAGCTACCGCCTCATCAGCCTGCGCGAGATGATCCAGACCATCGCCGCCGGCGTCGCGCTCGCCGCCGTCGCCTATTTCCTCAACGGATGGCTGCTGGGCGCCCTCAAGATCGACTACGACACCTACAGCCATTTCGGCGGGCCGGTGGTCGAGGAGCTGCTCAAGGCCGCCGCGCTCATCGTCCTGTTCGCGCGCAACCGCATCGGCTTCATGATCGACGCGACGATCATGGGCTTCGGCGTCGGCACGGGTTTCGCCCTGTTCGAGAACGTCTATTTCCTGCAGGCGCTCCCGGACGCGGACTTCGGCGACTGGATCATCCGCGGCTTCGGGACGGCGATCATGCATGGCGGCGCGACCGCCTTGTTCGCGGCCCTGGCCCAGTCGCTGATCGAGCGGCGCGGGGCGCTGCGTCCGCTGTACTTCGTGCCCGCTTTCATCGCCGCGAGCGCCGTGCATGTGACCTACAACATGTTCACCGGGGTCCCGATGCTTTCGACGCTGGCGATCCTGCTGTGCCTGCCGCCGCTTTTCCTGATCATCTTCACCAAGAGCGAGCATGCCGTCCATCAATGGCTGGTGCACGACTACGAGTCCCACCAGCAATTGCTGGACGACATCGTCTCGGGCCGCTTCGCCCATACCGAGGCCGGCCGGTTCATCCTCAGCCTGAGCCGGCGCTTCGGCAAATCCGTCATCGACGACATCTTCGACTACATAAAGCTTCACGCGCAGATCGTGCTGCGCGCGGAAGCCATCGCCCTGGCACGCGAGCGCAACGAGAAGCCGCAGGTGCCGCCCGGCCATCGCGAGGATCTGAAGCGTCTCGCCGCGCTCGAAAAGAAGATCGGGCGGACCGCGATGATGGCGCTGTGGCCGCATCTGCATTTCAGCCGGCGCGAATTGTGGGAGCTGCACGAGGTCGGCGGCTGAGGATACCAGGGCGAGAGCGACCCAGACAGCACCGCAACACCGCTTTGGACGATCTTGTTCGCCGATGCCGCGCGGAGACCTCATTTCCCTGTGCAAATTGGAAAGCCTTGCGGCGGTCCGGAAAGACCGGAGGCCGGGTTGCGGCCACGAATGCCACCGCGACCGGGCGTGAAGCCCGGACCCCGGTCGAACAGTTTGGAGCGCCGGCTGGAGATTCGAGGATGGGACGGCTGAGCGGAAAGGTTGCCGTGATAACGGGCGGCAGCAGCGGGATCGGGCTTGCCGCTGCGAGAGCCTTCGTCCGGGAAGGCGCCTTTGTCTTCATCACAGGCCGCCGCCAGAGCGAACTGGACGCCGCGGTGGCCGCGATCGGCGCCAACACGATCGGCGTTCAGGGCGATATCGCCGATCTGGCCGACCTGGACCGGCTGTTCGCGCATGTCGAGGCCACCCAGGGCCGCATCGACATTCTGTTTGCGAACGCCGGGTTGGGGGAGTTCCTGCCCCTGGGCGCGATAACGGAGGCCCATTACGACAAGACCTTCGACGTCAACGTGAAAGGCACGGTGTTCACGGTTCAGAAAGCGCTCGCCCTGATGCCGAGGGGTGGGTCGATCATCCTCACCGGGTCCATCGCTTCCATCAAGGGATTGCCCGCTTTCAGCGTCTATAGCGGTACAAAGGCCGCGCTACGATGTTTCGCCCGTGGATGGGCGATCGACCTGAAGGAACGCGCAATCCGCGTGAACGTGCTCAGCCCCGGCACGGTCGTCACGCCCGCCTACGACAATTTCGGCCTTAACGCCGCGCAGATGGAGAGCTTCCTCGCCGCGCAGACCGCCGCGATACCGCTGGGCCGTTTGGGCACCACCGCGGATATCGCGCAGGCCGCCCTGTTCCTCGCCTCCGACGACAGCAGCTATGTCAACGGCATCGAGCTGTTCGTCGATGGCGGCCTGGCGCAAGTCTGATGCACGGATGAAGGGCAGTCACGCCCGTGCCGGCCGCCCCTTTCCCGCCCGCCAAATCAGAAACGCATAAGTATCGGCGGCTTCGCGATCCTGCTGGGCGCGCGTGGAGCCGATGCCATGACCGGCGTCGTAGTCCACGCGAAGTAGGATCGGCAGGCCCGAGCTCGTTGCCGCCTGGAGGCGCGCCGTCATCTTGGCCGCGTGAAACGGGGCAACGCGGGGATCGGTGACGCCGGTTGTCAGAAGCACGGCGGGATAGGCCGTGCCGTCCTTCACCGCCTGATAGCTGTCGATGCTCTTGAGCGCGCGGTAGCCTGCCGCGTCCGAGATCGCGCCCCATTCGGGCTCTTCGCCATAACCGTTCTGCTCGACCACATAGCGCAGGGGATTGGACCAGCCCACCCCGTCGATGACCGCCGCAAAGAGGTCAGGGCGTTCGGTCAAGGCACGCCCGACCGTGATGCCGCCGGCGGAACGTCCGCCGATCGCGAGATGCGCCGGAGAGGTGATGCGCTTGGCACAGAGGTCTTCGCAAACGTCGATCAGATCGCGCCAGGTGTTCGGCTTGTTGGCGAGCTGGCCCGCCTTGTGCCATTCGCGGCCATACTCGCCGCCGCCCCGCACATTGGCATAGCCGACGACGAAACCCTGATCCATCAGCGCGAACAGGCGCTGCTGGAAATTCGGCGTATAGGCGGCCGCGCCATAGGAGCCGTAGGCCGAGATGAAGGCCGGTGCGCTGCCGTCGCGCTTCAGCCCCTTGCGGTGGATGAGGCTGTACGGAATCTTGGTGCCGTCGCGCGCGGTGGCGAAAAACCGCTTGGCCTCATAGGCGCCGACATCGATGGCCGGTCGCGGCGTCAGTCCGGTATCGGCGACAGTGCCCGCCGGATCGACGGACCAAACGCCGGTCGGAGTCAGCCAGCCCGAGAGCTGCAGCAAAACGCCCGGATCGCGCGCATCGGCGTATATCGCGCCGATCGTGCCGTCGAAAGGAAGCGCGATCTCCGCCACCTTGCCGTCCGGCGCCAATCGGCGGAGCCGGCTGATGCCGCCGTCCATGATCTGCAGATAGAGGCCGTCCCCGGCGCGGTCGATATCCTCGATCACCTGCTCGCCTTGCGGCACCACGACGGTGGCAGCGGCGATGCTGGGCGCGCCAAGCGCGGTCCGCACGATCCGGCCGCGCGGCGTGTCTTTGTTGACCAGAAGATAGAGGTCGCCGCCGTCGATGTCGGCCGCCGTGACTTCGTCGGCGAAGTCGGCGACGGCGGTCCAAATCGCCCGGCCCGCCAGCACGTCGGCTAGAGGGGCGACGAACATGCGCGATTCCGGGCGCACATCGGACAAGGCCAGCAGCACATGGCCCGAACCCTGGAAGGTGAAGATGTAGGGCGCCTGGATCTTTTCGAAGGCGATCTCGGCGACGAGGCCGCGCTTCATCAGGATGGGATCGGCGGCGGGATCGGTGCCCAGGCGGTGGAAGCGCGCCTGGCTGTCGAGGAAACGGTCGGGCGTATCGACGGCGCCCGTGAGTTGATTGTAGAAAAAGCCGCTGCCGTCACCCAGCCACTGCGGATTGGCGGCCTGTGTGTCGGGGATCGTCTCGGGCAGGTTGCTGCCGTCCGCCACGACGAGGATGTGAAGCAGCGAATCCTCGCTGCCGTCCTTCGAAACGCCATAGACGACATGGCCGCCGTCGGGAGAGGCCCGCCACCAGTCGAGCGAATAGTGGCCGACGCCCGCGGCGCTCATCGCCGTCGGGTCGATGAGGACGCGATCGCGCCCGTTTTCGCGGACGAAAAGCTTGTAATTGTCCGCGCCAAGCGGGCGCTGCTGGTAAAAGGTGCGTTCGCCGATCCTCTGGACGCGACCGGTCAGAACGATGTCGCCCGAAAGTTGTCCTATGCGTGTCAGCAGTTCGTCGCGATGCGGCAAACGATCGAGAATCGCACGCGTATGCTCGTTCTGCGCCTTCAAATATGGAAGCCAGTCCGCATCCTTGTCGTTTTCCATCCAGCGATAGGGATCGCTCAAGGTTTCGCCGAAATAGGTGTCATGAGCGACGGCAATGCGCGCCACGGGCGCAGGCGGAATGGCTGTCGTCATGTCCGCGGCGCGGGCAATGGGAGAGAGAAAAGAAAAGCCAACGAGAGCACCTCCGCCGCCAAGCAATTTCCGCCGATCAACATTTTGCATCATAGCGCACTTGTTCTCCGTCCCGCCGGTTCCAAGTTTACGCATGCCGGACCAAACCGCCAACCGGAAGCGGCCGGAAAAGTGCGGGATAGGAAACATCTGAAAGCCGGCGGAATGCCCTTCAATAGTCCCGGTGAGGCTACGACGCCGACTGCGCCTCGCTTAAGCAGCGGTGGGCGCCGATAACATGGGCGGCAGGTAGATCAGCGTTGACCCGGGCGCTTCGATGGCCTCGCGCACGCCAGCAACTTTGCGAAGAACAGATGCTCCGGATCGAGTTCGGGCTGGCGCTCGAACCACGCTTGGCACGCCGCCTTCACATCGGCGCGTTCCTGCTCGCTGGCGTGAGCGGTCTTTTTTGTGTGTCACGTCGTGACGATCCAGTGTGGTGCTCCCACGGGGAGTGGCGCAATTCAGCAAAATCAATGAATTAGCGGAAAGTGGGACAATTGAGTCTCCCAATACGTGCTAATGCTTTCTATGCGACTGCCGCACCCGTCCAGCTAGGACCGTGGACCAGCACATGGCTCAAATACCACCAGCCTCGCCACATCGGGAGAAAGAATTTTCAACGCTCGCTCTACGTTGCTTTTCATCACCTCAACGTCCGACCATCCATACTCTTGCGCGCGCTCGTTGGAGGCAGCAACGCGAACAGTGATCTGAGCGTGCGAAGGTTTGTTGGGCAAAATGCTCGAAATCATTTCCTGCAATGTCTTTCCCTGCCCAACCCGTAGCGAATATTTCCCGGCGAAATATTTCAGTCTCTCGGCATCAACATACGGCCTTTCCGAGAAAAGGGCTTCCAGCGGCGAGCCATCGGCCGCGAAAAACCACAGATCGTCTTCCACGATATTGATGCCCTCGTTTGATGCTGCCGCTACGGTTGCGTTCGAGAAGACCTCCAGATTGGGAGTCGCAAGAACGTCCGATTTGTCGGCTTCAGGGGTCGCGTCTCGGTAGCCAATTTTGAGCGCGAAAACAAAAGAGGGATTTGTCATATCCGTCCCAGCGACATTTCGCGTCAGATTAGCACCGGGATGGCGCTCCGAAATCTTGTGGTGGGGCAATCGCGCCAATTTTCCCAAAGAAATCAAAGGAGGAAATTGGACTTTGGCGCTCCCACGGGGAATCGAACCCCGGTTTCAGCCTTGAGAGGGCCGCGTCCTAACCGCTAGACGATGGGAGCATGCGGTGAGGGCGCGCTTATAATGCCGCCCGTCCCGCCAATCAAGCAAGCTCGGCTTCAGTCCCCATAGCCAAATCCACGATGAGTTTCGTGGCCCGCGGCGCGATCAACATGCATTCCCCCGAAATGCCGACCCGGACTCGGTCCATGCGACACGCACAAATCCTTCGGCGTCGGCGACATAGGCTTGCAGCCTATATCCATCGCGCCGAGGCGCCGCTATCAACCACAGGAACCCGCTCCCGAACGCATGCTGACGGTCGAAGACGGACGGCTCCGCGCAGCCATTGGGATGAGAGTGATAGCAGCCCACGATCGCGCGGCCGTTCTCCCGCGCCGCGCGCAAAGCGCGGAAATGGTCGGCCGGATCGACCTCGAAACGGTCGGCGGCGGCCGCAAGATTGCGTGCCGGACATAGCGCGACGATGTCGATGTCCGCCCCGACGCGCACCCCTTCGATCAGGCCGCAGCATTCGCGGGGGAAGGCGGCGCGCGCGGCGCCTTCGATTTGCGCACGCAGGCCGGACGCCAAGACGATCCGCATCTCCTACCGCACCGGCGGCGACGGCGGCGCCGCGGCGATACGGGCCACGAGGCGGCCATCCTCGGTGCTGACGATGTCGATCTCGTCGCCGGCGGGGCTGCGGACATGCACGATGAGACGGCCGGGCTGGGTTTCCGTCGCCACGATCCGCGCGCCCGGCGGCAATGCGAAGGCATCGCCGCCTTGGCCGCCGCCCAAGACATGGGTCGAACGGCCCGAAAGCTTCAGCACCGCGCCGGTGACTAGCCCGATCAGCGCCAGGATGATAAGCGCGGAGAGCACGATGACGGCGAATTTCGCCGCGCGATAACCCATCGTGGCTCTGGGGCCGGCCGGCGCATCGATGTCTGACACGAAATCCTCCGAAAGCGGCGCGCCCAGGCGCGCGGTGGTCGGCGCCGAACAGGCGGGCTGGCGGCTGGACCGGTTCCTCGCCGTCGCGCTTGGCGATGTCAGCCGCTCGCGCGTTCAGCAACTGCTCGAAACCGGTGCCGTCACGCACACCCGCAAGACGATAAGAGACGGCAATTTCAGGGTCAAACCGGGCGAGGCCTATGCCGTATCGGTACCGCCGCCGGCGCCGGCGAGGCCGCAGGGCCAGGACATTCCGCTCGACGTCGTCCATGAGGACGCCGACCTGATCGTGATCGACAAGCCGGCCGGGCTCGTCGTTCATCCCGCCGCCGGAAATCCCGACGGCACGCTGGTCAATGCGCTGATCGCTCATTGCGGCGCCTCGCTCCAGGGCGTCGGCGGCGAGGCGCGGCCGGGCATCATCCACCGCCTCGACAAGGATACCAGCGGGCTGCTGGTCGCGGCCAAGAACGCGCGCGCCATGACCAGCCTGGGCAAGCAGTTCGCCAACCACACGATCGAGCGCGCCTACCACGCCGTCGTTTGGGGGGCGCCGCGGGCGGGCGAAGGCCTGGTGGAGGGCCAGATCGGCCGCAACCCGTTCGACCGCAAGCGGATGGCGGTGCTGCGCGGCGGCGGCAAGGAGGCACGCACGCGCTACCGTGTGGTCGAGACCTTCGGCGATCCGACACGGCCCTTCGCCAGCCTGGTGGAATGCCGGCTGGAGACCGGGCGCACGCATCAAATCCGCGTGCATCTGACGCATCTGGGCCATCCGCTGATCGGCGATCCCTCCTATGGCAAGGCGCGCCAGACGCCCCGGCCGAAAACCCCCGCCGAAGAGACGGCTTTCGCCGCGGCCGCCGCCTTTCCGCGCCAGGCGCTGCACGCCTTTATCCTGGGTTTTCAGCATCCCAGCCTGCACAAGGCCCTGCGATTCGAGGCGAAATGGCCGGCCGACATGGCCCGCCTGGTCGCCGATCTGCGAGGGTTGAATCCGCCCTGACAATCCCTATTTGTTCTCAAGGCTGCAGACGTGTCATACCGGCTGTCGCTCAACTGCGTGCTCGGACGTTATAGGATGTTGAGTACGCAGCTGCCGTCGGGCGCGCTTGGGCGTCGCGCCGGCAGTGGAAAGGGGACTTTCATGAGCAGTCGTGGCGTTCCGGCCCTGATGGGCGAAGGCGGCTTGTCCCGCTATCTCTCCGAAATCCGGAAGTTCCCGCTTCTGGAGCCGGAAGAGGAGTACATGCTGGCCAAGCGTTGGAAGGAGCACGAGGACCCCAGCGCCGCGCGCAAGCTCGTCACCAGCCATCTGCGCCTCGTCGCCAAGATCGCGATGGGCTATCGCGGCTATGGCCTTCCGGTGTCCGAGATCGTGGCGGAGGGCAATGTCGGCCTGATGCAGGCGGTCAAGCGCTTCGAGCCCGACAAGGGCTTCCGCCTGGCGACCTATGCGATGTGGTGGATCCGCGCCGCGATCCAGGAATACATCCTGCGCTCGTGGAGCCTGGTGAAGCTCGGCACCACGGCGAACCAGAAGAAGCTGTTCTTCAACCTGCGCAAGGCCAAGAACAAGATCGGCGCCATCGAGGAAGGCGATCTGACGCGCGAGCACGTCGAGAAGCTTTCCGACCAGCTCGGCGTCAGCGCCCAGGAATTGACCGAGATGAACCGGCGCCTGTCGGGCCCCGACTCCTCGCTGAACGCGCCGCTGCGCTCGGACTCCGAGAGCGAATGGCAGGACTGGCTGGCGGACGATACGCTGGACCAGGAAACCCGCATGGCCGACCGCGAGGAACTGGGCGAGCGGCACAGCCTGCTCACCGGCGCGCTGGGCGAATTGACCGAGCGCGAGCGCGACATCATCCAGGCCCGCCGGCTGCAGGACGAGCCGGCGACACTAGAAGAGCTGTCGCAGAAATACGGCATCTCCCGCGAGCGCGTGCGCCAGATCGAGGTGCGCGCCTTCGAGAAGCTGCAGAAGCAGATGAAAAGCGCGCTCAACGATCGCCGTCCCGTGGCGGTCGAGGCGACGCCGTAAGCATATCCGCCATGCGCCGCCGCCTGTTCCGCCGAGGGTCGTCGCGCGCCTAGCGTGGCCCGCTGTGGTTGGAGACGCTCATGAATCTCAAGCTCTGGCAGGTCGATGCGTTCAGTGCGCAACCGTTCGGCGGCAATCCGGCAGCGCTCGTGCCGCTCGACGCGTGGCTCGACGACGCGCTGATGCAGCGCATCGCCAACGAGAACAACCTCGCCGAGACCGCGTTCTTCGTGCGCCGGGCCGAGGGAAAATACGATCTGCGCTGGTTCACGCCCGAGGCCGAGGTCGAACTGTGCGGTCACGCCACGCTGGCCAGCGCCTGGCTGATCTTCGACCGGCTCGCGCCGGAGCTGACGCGGATCGATTTCGAGACCCGCTCGGGTACGCTCACCGTTTCGCGCGGCCGCGACGGCCGCCATGTGATGTCGCTGCCCTCCGATCCGATCCAGCCCTTCGAGACGCTTGGGCTCGGTAGGCAGATCGCCGAGGCGCTCGGCACGCCGCAACCCTCGGCGATCCTGAAAGGCCGCTATGCCGTCGCCGTGTTCGGCGACGCCTCCATCGTGCGAAACATCGCCGGCCCGGGTGACGTCCAGCGCGTGCTGCACGCGCTCGGGATCTGGGGCCTCATCGTCACGGCGCCAGGCGATGAGGATTACGACTTCGTCTCGCGCTTCTTCGCGCCGGAAAAAGGCGTCCCGGAAGATCCGGTTACCGGCTCGGCGCATTGCGCGCTGACGCCCTATTGGGCGACGCGGCTGGGCAAGGCGACGTTGAAAGCCCGCCAGGTCAGCCCGCGCGGCGGCGATCTGGTCTGTACCGCGGACGGCAACCGCACCATATTGTCGGGACCTTGCGCACTCTACATGACGGCGGAGATCGCGATCTGATCCGCATCAGGCCCGCAACCCGGAACGACGACGACGCGCTTTGGGCGATCCTGGAGCCGACTCTGCGCGCCGGCGAGACCTATCCGCAGCCGCGCGACATCACCCGCGCGCAGGCGCTCGCCTATTGGTGGAAGCCGGAGCATGCGATTTTCGTCGCCGTGGACGACGCCGACCGGCCGGTCGGCACCTACTACGTGAAGCCCAATTCGACCGGGCCGGCGGCGCATGTCGCCAATGCCGGCTACATGACCTTGCCCAGCGCCTGGGGCCATGGCGTCGGCCGCGCGCTGTGCCTGCATTCGCTGGACGAGGCGCGGCGGCGCGGTTATCGCGCCATGCAATTCAACCTCGTGATCGCCACCAATGCGCGCGCGACGCATTTGTGGCAATCGTGCGGATTCGAGATCGTCGGCCGGCTTCCCGGTGCGTTCGAGCATCCGTCGCACGGTTTCGTGGCCGCGCTGGTGATGTACCAGACACTGTGAAAGTTCCTATCCATCCGGCGGTTAACCACGTTCGAGTCGATCCCTGGCCGCCGCCGAGTGTGCGGTGCACAACGCCTTCGTGGCCGAGCGTTGCGTTCCGGCCTCCGACGATGGGCCGAGCACGTGGTTAAGACCTGTCGTCGACTTTTCTAGGCGTTATCCGTATCCGGCGTCGTATCCCGCGTGTCGTCCATGTCCACGATGGACTCCCCGAACGCATCCATGCCCTCCTCCAGATAATCGGCGAGCAGGGGCATCTCCATCAGGTAATGCGCCGGCCGCGTTCCGTGCTCCTGCAGCGCGGTGTCGAGGGCTTCCCGCCAATCCTCGATCTCGTAGGTCCCGCGGCCGATCCAGGCGAGCGCGATCAGCTCGATGCGCTGGTCGGTGTTGAGCGACAGGATCGCATCGAACAGCTCCTGCCGCGTGGCATCGCCGGCGGCGTCTTCCAGGATATCCGCGGCGCCGTCATCGGTCGGATTCGAGCCGGAATCCGGATCGCTGTCGCCTTCCTTGACGTCGTATTCCCGGGCCTTCTCGATGATGAAGCCGAGCTTGTCGGTCGGGATGCTCAGGACGGGCGGTGTCGGCACGTCGGCGGTGTCTGTGCTCATGGTGGTCGTGTCCCCTTTGGTCGGCGTGGAAACGTTCGCGGCGGCCCCGCCGTTCCCGCGTCTATGGCTTGCCGTCCCAGCCATATTTGAGGATCAGCGAAAGCGTCCATGGCTCGCCCAAAGCCGAGCGCGCGTCGTCCAGCTTCCAGCCCGCCGGCGTCTTTTCGAAATAGAAGTGGATTTCGTTCGGGGTGGTCTCGTTCTTGAACCTGGCGATCACGACCATGCGGCCGGGAGCGTTCTCGACCGGCTGGCCGGACACCGCGACGCCGCTGATCGCGCCGTCCTGGGCGTTCATCCAGAAATCGAAATCGATGCGCCCGACCTCGCCGCCGGCCTCCTTGGCATCCAGCTTGAACAGCGCATCCAGGCGCGGGGTATAGATGTCGTCCGGCGGCGGCGTCTTGCCGACCGTGGTGGCATAGACGGCCTTCACGAATTTGAGCGGATCGTCGATCCGCGTCGCCGCACCGGCGCCCTCCGAAATCAGAAGCGCAACGGCGAATGACAGAACCGCAAACAGAGTCCTGCGCATGATCGTCCCCCAATATTGTCGCAGGCGATGCTACGGAATTGACGCCGCGCGCGCGACTCTCTAAATAGAACGCGGGCCACACCTCCCCAACGAGGTGCGATCATTCTGAAAGGAATGAACATGACCGGAAATATGCCGGCCGTGCGACCCGCACGGCCTTTTTTTTCGTCCGGACCCTGCGCCAAGCGGCCAGGCTGGACACCGCAGGAAGCGCTGAATGGCGCGCTGCTCGGACGTTCGCACCGTTCCAAGCCGGGCAAAGCCAAGCTCAAAGACGCGATCGACCGCACCAAGGCGCTGCTGGGGATTCCGGCGGATTATCGCGTCGCGATCACGCCGGCATCCGACACCGGCGCGGTGGAGATGGCGCTGTGGTCGCTGCTGGGCCCGCGCCCCGTCGATCTTTTCGCCTGGGAGAGCTTCGGCGAGGACTGGGTCACCGACACGGTCAAGCAGCTCAAGCTGAAAGATGCGCGCGTCTTCAAGGCGGGCTATGGCGAGTTGCCCGATCTGGCACAGGCCGATCCTACGCATGACATCGTGTTCCTGTGGAACGGCACGACCAGCGGTGTGCGCGTGCCCGACGGCGACTGGATTTCGCAGGATCGCGAAGGCCTGACCATCTGCGATGCGACCTCGGCCGCCTTCGCGATGGAGCTGCCCTGGGACAAGCTCGATGTCGCCACCTTCTCCTGGCAGAAGGTGCTGGGCGGCGAGGCGGCGCACGGCATGCTGGTGCTCAGCCCCCGCGCCGTGGCGCGGCTGGAGAGCTACACGCCGCCCTGGCCGATGCCGAAGATCTTCCGCATGACCAAGGGCGGCAAGATCGTCGATGGCATTTTCGAAGGCGAGACCATCAACACCCCGTCCATGCTGGCGCTTGAGGATTATCTCGATGCGCTCGGCTGGGCCGAAGGTCTCGGCGGCCTGAAGGCGCTGATCGCCCGCAGCCAGGCCAATCTCGGCGTCCTCGACCGCTGGATTCGCGAAGCCGGCTGGGCGGGCTTCCTCGCCCGCGAGCAGGGCGCGCGCTCGAACACCAGCGTGTGCCTGAAGATCGTCGATCCCTGGTTCGCCGCACTCGGCGAAGACGCACAGGCCGACGTCGCCAAGAAGCTCGCCGCGCTGCTGGAGAAGGAGGGCGTCGCCTACGACATCGGCGGCTATCGCGCGGCGCCGCCGGGCCTGCGCATCTGGTGCGGCGCGACCGTGGACACATCCGATCTCGAAGCGTTGACGCCCTGGCTCGACTGGGCCTGGGGCCAAGTGAAGAAGGCCTGACGCCATGCCCAAAGTCCTCATCGCCGACAAGCTGTCGCCCGCCGCCGTCGCCATCTTCAAGGAGCGCGGCGTCGAAGCCGACGTCAAGCCAGGCCTCACCAAGGACGAGTTGCTCAAGATCGTGGGCGAATATGACGGTCTCGCCATCCGCTCCGCGACCAAGGTCACCGCCGAAGTCATCAAGGCGGCTACGAACCTGAAGGTCGTCGGCCGCGCCGGCATCGGGGTCGATAATGTCGATATCCCCGCGGCGACCGCCGCCGGCGTCATCGTGATGAACACCCCGTTCGGCAATTCCATCACCACCGCCGAGCACGCCATCTCGCTGATGCTGGCCCTGGCGCGCGAGCTTCCCGCCGCCAACGCCTCGACCCCG
>DASWOE010000190.1:0-4563 GCA_036398875.1 Rhizomicrobium sp. | reverse complement strand
TCGTGACGGTGCAGGCCGAGCAGAGCGCGGCCGCGGCCCACAGGGCGGCGGCGCGCAGGACCGGTTTGGCGTTCATCGGCGTTCCCCTGGATTTGCGCCCTCGGCGCACGCTAGCCCGTTCGCGGCGCCCCCGCGACGGCGGCTTTGACGCCTCCAACGGTGCTCGCTATACCCCGCTGCAGCGCAGCATCGCCGAGGCATTCATGGACAAGATCAAAGTCGAAGGCACCGTCGTCGAACTCGACGGCGACGAGATGACCCGGATCATCTGGGACCTCATCAAGCAGAAGCTGATTCTCCCCTATCTCGACATCGATCTGGAATATTACGACCTCGGCATGGAGCATCGCGACGCCACCGACGACCAGGTCACGATCGATGCCGCGCACGCCATCGCCAGGCACGGCGTCGGCGTCAAATGCGCCACCATCACGCCGGACGAGGCGCGGGTGACGGAATTCAAGCTCAAGCACATGTGGAAGTCGCCCAACGGCACGATCCGCAACATCCTGGGCGGCACGATCTTCCGCGAGCCGATCATCTGCAAGAACGTGCCGCGGCTGGTGCCGGGCTGGACGCAGCCGATCGTGATCGGCCGCCACGCCTTCGGCGATCAGTACCGCGCCACCGACTTCCATTTCCCGGGCAAGGGCGCGCTGACGATCAAATTCGTCGGCGAGGACGGCACGGTGATCGAGCATGAGGTGTTCAAGGCGCCCGGCGCCGGCGTCGCCATGGCGATGTACAATCTCGACCAGTCGATCATCGATTTCGCCCGCGCCTCGATGAACTTCGCGCTGGCGCGCAGATACCCGCTCTACCTGTCGACCAAGAACACCATCCTCAAGGCCTATGACGGCCGCTTCAAGGATCTGTTCCAGCAGATCTTCGACGCGGAGTTCGCGGCCAGGTTCAAGCAAGCCGGCATCACCTATGAGCACCGCCTGATCGACGACATGGTGGCCGCGGCGCTCAAATGGAGCGGCGGCTATGTCTGGGCGTGCAAGAATTACGACGGCGACGTGCAGTCCGACACGGTGGCCCAGGGCTTCGGCAGCCTGGGCCTGATGACCTCGGTGCTCACCACGCCGGACGGCACGGTGGTGGAGGCCGAGGCGGCGCACGGCACCGTGACGCGTCACTACCGCGAGCACCAGAAGGGCAATTCGACCTCGACCAATTCCATCGCCTCGATCTTCGCCTGGACGCGCGGGCTCGCCCATCGCGCCAAGCTCGACGGCAATGCCCGGCTCGACAAGTTCGCCCACGCGCTCGAGAAGGTCTGCGTCGAAACGGTCGAGGCCGGCTTCATGACCAAGGACCTCGCGCTGCTGGTCGGCCCGGACCAGAAATGGCTCACCACCGAGGGCTTCCTCGACAAGGTCGACGAGAACCTGAAAAAGGCGATGGGCTGAGCGGGATCGAATGCGGCGGTGCCGCGCCCGCGATAGGTAGAATACCGTATCGCTGCCCCCGGGGCGGCGTGGTGGTGTGCCGCCGATAGTCGCGAGTGTGTTTCATGGCGCCTGAGTTCGCAGCGCCGGTCGATTTCAAATTCCTCTTCGAAAAGTCGCCCGGTTTCTACCTGATCCTCGATCGCGATCTGCGCGTCGTCGGCGCGACCGACGCCTATTGCCGCGCGGTGCGCAACACGCGCGAGAACCTGCTGGGCCTGAAGGTCGCGCAGTTGTTTCCCGACCGCCAATCCAATCCCGGCGCCGGCGGCTTCGACAGGCTGCAGGAATCCCTGGACCGCGTGCTGCGCCTCAAGCGGCCCGACACGATGGCGATCCAGCGCTACGATATCCCCAGGTCGCGGCGCGAGGGCGGCGGCTTCGTCGAGAAGCATTGGAGCCCGCGCAACATACCGATCCTGGACGAGAGCGGGGAGGTCCGCTGGATCGTCCACCGCGTCCACGATGTGACGACCGAGATCCTCGACCCCGAAGCCGACGAATCGCGGCGGCAGTTCGCCCACAGCCAGACGCGGATGATCCGCGAGCTTCAGAGCAACAATGAGGAGCTGGCGCAGCTCGACGGCTTGCGCGCCGGCCTGCTGCAGATGTCGCGTCTCAGCACCGTGGCGACGATGTCCTCGGCGCTGGCGCATGACGTGTCGCAGCCTTTGACGGCGGCGAAGAACTATCTGGGCGCGCTGCGCCGCGGCCGCGCGAACGGCGTCTTCGACGACGCCAAGGCGGAGGAGCTTCTCGACAAGATCGGCGCCCAGATCGACCGCGCCGGCGCCATCGTGCGCGACCTGCGCAGCTTCATGGCGTCGGGCAGCGCCTCGCGCCGCGCCGAAAGCGTGTCCGTCGTCGTCGCCGATGCGGTGCGGCTGGGCGAGGCGGCGCTGCGAACCGCCGATGCGCGGCTCATCGTCCATGTCGATCCCGAATTGCCGCCGGTCGACATGGACCGCGTCCAGATCCAGCAGGTGATCGTCAACCTCCTCGCCAACGCGGCCGATGCCGTCCGGGGGCGGTCCAGGCGGGAGGTGACGGTGCGGGCCGCGCTGTCCGACGACGCCCTGGAGATCGAGGTCGCCGACACCGGCATCGGCCTGGCGCCGGACGTGGCCGAGCGCCTGTTCGCGCCCTTCGCTTCGACCCAGATGATCGGACTGGGACTGGGCCTGCCGATCTGCAGCCAGATCGTGGCCGAGCACAAAGGCGTCATCGGCTATCGCCCGAACCGGCCCGAAGGCGCGATCTTCCGCTTCACCGTCGCCTGTGACCGCGCGAGGACGATGCAGCCGTCCTGACGAATATTGTTCTTGCTCCGTTCCGAAAAGCTTGGTTATGCTTCGTGGATCCGGAGGCGGACATGATCGGCTACATCACCATCGGCGCGCGCGACAGCGAGGAATCGGGGCTGTTCTACGATGCGATCCTGTTTCCTTGCGGCTATGAGCGCAAATTTTCCGACGGCGGCTGGGTCGGTTACGGCCCCGCCGGCAAGGACGAGCACAACGTCTATATCTGCCCGCCGCACAACAGGCAGCCGGCGAGTTTCGGCAACGGCATGATGGTCGCCTTCCGGACGCGCTCGCGCGCCTCCGTCGATGCGGCCTATCATGCGGGGCTGAGCAGCGGGGGAACCGACGAAGGGGCGCCCGGCTATCGGCCGCCCGAAAAACAGAGCTGGTACGGCGCCTATCTGCGCGATCCCGTCGGCAACAAGATCGCGATCTACTTCGCGCCGTAACGCGAACGCGACACCGGCATGGACTGCACCTGCATCGACGCGACAAGCGTCTTGTCGTCCCGGGCGGATGAATTTGAAAGCCGCCGGCTCTACGGCCGCTTCGGCTCCTGCACCGCGCGCGCTTCGTCGAGTTCCTCCTGCACCAGCCAGGGTTCGGCGGAGGGTTTGGGCGCCAGTCTTTCGACGGCCTCGTTCAGGCCGGGATGCTTGCGCACCAGCGTCTCGAAATCGCCGGCCGACAGCTCCAGGAGGCGCGAGGTCTGCACCGCGACCAGGGTGGCGTCGCGCAGGTCGTGCTCCACCAGGCCGAGTTCGCCGAAGAAGTCGCCGGCGGCAAAGCGCAGCCGATGCGTCGGCATCTGCGCCTCCACTTCGCCGGCAACCAGGAAATACATCGCCGCGGCGCGTTCGCCGGCGGGGCAGATGATGTCGCCCGTGCTGACGGTATAGGCGCGCAGCAGGTCCATGATCTCGCTCACCGTCGCGGCGTCGAAGCCCTTGAACAGCGGCACCCGCGCCAGCATGCCGAAGGTCACGACGAAGTCGCGGCGATGGATCGAATTGGCGAAACCGGTCGCGACGATGCCGACCGGCAGCGCCGCCAGCCCCAGTCCCACGATCATCGCGACGCCGGCCAGGGCGCGGCCGATCGCGGTGTGCGGCACGACATCGCCATAGCCCACCGTGGTGAGGGTCGCGACCGCCCACCACATCGCCTCGGGGATGGTGCCGAACGCCTGGGGCTGCACCGCGCCTTCCGCCGCATGCATCGCCGCCGCGAACAGCAGCATGGCGCAGACGAACAGCAGCAGGCTGCCGTAAAGCGCGCGGCGCTCCTGCGCCAGCACATGCGCGAGCGCCGACAGGGCGGGCGAATAGCGCGCGATCTTGAGCAGGCGCAGCAGCCGCACCAGCCTGAGCACGCGCAGATCGGCGAAGGGCACGAACAGCGCCACGATGGCGGGCGCCACCGCGACGAAATCGATCACCATCATCGGGCGCGCCGCGAAGAACAGCCGGCCCAGAAACGGCCCGTCGCGGGCCGCGGGATCTTCCGGCGCCGTCCACAGCCTCAGCGCATATTCGAGCGCGAACGCCACGATCGAGACGAACTCGAACGCCGCCAGCGCATGGCGATGGGCGTCCTCGAAGGACGGCACGCTCTGCAGCGTATAGGCCGCGACGTTCAGCACGATCAGGGCGATCAGCCCGGCTTCGACCACGGCGCCGGCCGGGCCGCCCGCGCGTCCGCCTTCCAGCGCGAGATAGGCGCGCCGGCGCAGGCTTTCCCCCTGCGGCGCCATCACGCCGCCGGGGCGAGTGCGCCGATATGCCGTTCGATCGCCACCAGCGCCT
>DASWOE010000189.1:0-3868 GCA_036398875.1 Rhizomicrobium sp. | reverse complement strand
CAAAGAAAAATCAGGGTGATGCGCCAATCTTGCCTTTTCGCGCGTGCCAAGTACGATAAGTGCCCCCGCCCCGAACAGGTCGTCTCAAACGCAAACGGCCTTTCCTGCTCCAAGAGGTCGTTCATGCGTAGAAGCATGATGCGGCCAGCCCGGACGGCTACGCCTTCGACATTGGTCGGCGACAGATTGCGGGCAATTACATCCGCATTTACGAATTCATCTATGTGAAGCATCTTCGGCAACAATACTTTCGCTACCGTCGTCTTTCCCGCGCCATTGGGACCGCCGAGCACCACGATTTCCTTTCGCGCAGTGGTCATGCGTTCACCCTTGCATCCGGCAATCGAGGATATGATCGTCCAGCGGCGCGCCGATCAGCAGGCGGTTGCCGCTGACCGCCGCGACGCTGGCGCCGCCGATCTCGCCGCCCAGGTTCGCGTAGAAGGCCGCCGCCCGGATGGGGATCCCGTTCGCGAGCGTCACCTTGAAGATCTGCGACGGCGCGGGCCTGGCGGGATCGGTGCGATAGGCCGCCATGGCGAACGCCTTGGGATGGCCTGCCACCCACAGATCGCCGGCCGGATCGAAGCGCAGACCGTCAAGACCCGACGGGATATCGAGCGCGCCCACCGGCTGGATCACGCCGGAGATCGGGCTGCGCGTGAAGGCGTCGAGGCGGCGGGCATAGGTCTCGGCCGCGTAGAGGAAATGGCCGTCCGGCGACAGCGCGAGGCCGCTCGGATGGGCCAGGCCCTTGGCCACGATTTGGAAGACGTTGCCGTCGAAATACAGGATGTTCGCCCGCGGCAGCAGCAGGATGTCGTCCAGCCAGCGGCCGAAGGCGGTCGTGCCGCCGTGTTCGTTGGCGACGTAGAAATGCGCGGCATCGACGGCCGCGACCGCGCCCGGGCTGGTGAGCTCGGCGCCGGCGATGCTGCCGGTCTCGGTCAATTTCACCGCCGGCGAGGTGGCGACGTCGAAGACGGCGATGGCTGACGTGCCGTCGGCGCGGCGGTTAATCGCGAGCAGCGCCAGCTTGCCGTCGGCCGTGCGGGCGAGGCTGATGCCATGGGGATGAAAGCCGGCCGGCGTGCCCGCGAGCCGGACCGGCGTCGAAGGGCCTTTCAAGGCCAGCGCGTAGAGCCCGTCTTTCGCCGACGGCCGATGCGCGGCCAAGGCGCGGCGATCGAAGACGGAAACGAAGGCGAGTCCGGATTTCTCATCGACCGCGATGTCTTGCGGGCCCGGCGGCGTCGCGATGGCGGTGCAGCGGCCGCCGAACCCCGGCGTGACGGCGGTGAACACGCCATAGGCGATGAGCGTGCGCACCGCCGCGCCGACGACCAGGACGGCGACGAGGATCGCGGCGGTGAGGGCGGAACGCGCGGCCGGCCGCACCGCTCAGCTCGCCAGCGCCATGGCGGCGGAGAACTGCAGATCGGCGAGGCGCGCATAGAGGCCGCCATCCTTCACCAGCTCGGCATGGCTGCCCTCGCCCACCACGCGGCCCTGGTCCATCACCACGATGCGCTTGAGGCGCTGGATGGTGGCGAGGCGGTGGGCGATGACGATGGTGGTGCGCCCGGCCATCAGGTTTTCCAGCCCGATCTGCACCAGCCGCTCGTTCTCGGCATCCAGCGCGCTGGTCGCCTCGTCCAGCAGGAGCAGCGGCGCGTCGCGCAGGATGGCCCGGGCGATGGCGACGCGCTGGCGCTGGCCGCCGGACAGCGTGATGCCGCGCTCGCCGACAAGGGTCTCGTACCCGCTGGGCAGCTTTTCGATGAACTCCGCCGCGGCGGCGGCCTCGGCGGCGCGGCGCACGTCTTCGTCGCCCGCATCGGGGCGGCCATAGCGGATGTTATCGGCCAGCGTACCGGAGAAGATCACGCTGTCCTGCGCCACCACCGCGATGTTGGAGCGCAGATCGTGGGGATCGAGCCGGCCGAGATCGACGCCGTCGAAGGTGATCGCGCCGGCCTGGGGCGTGTAGAAGCGCAGCAAGAGCTGGAACACGGTCGATTTGCCGGCGCCGGACGGCCCGACCAGCGCCACCGCCTCGCCCGGCGCGATGTCGAGCGAGAAATCGTTGAGCGCCTTGAAGTTCGGCCGCGACGGATATTGGAACGTCACCTTCTTGAACGACACCGCGCCGCGCCCCGGCCTGGCGAGCGGCGTGGGATGGGCGGGCGCGGCGACTTGCGGCACGGTGTGGAGCAGTTCCATCAGCCGCTCCGACGCGCCGGCGGCGCGCTGCAGATCGCCCCAGGTCTCGCTCATCGCGCCCATGCCGCTGACGAAGATCACGGCATAGCCGGCGAACTGCACCAGCACGCCCACGCTCATGCGGCCGGCGACGACGTCATGCGCGCCGACCCAGAACACGCCGACGATGCAGACCGCGACCGCCGCCATCACCACCGCGGTCATGATGGCGCGCGCCCGCGTGCGCTGGATCGCCACCGCGAAGGACTCTTCCACCGCCTGGGCGAACAAATCGCGCTCGACCGCTTCGCGCGTGAAAGCCTGCACCGTCTGCACCGCGTTCAGCGTCTCGCCGGCGCGCGCCGAGGTATCGGCGATCCGGTCCTGGCTCTTGCGGCTCAGCGTGCGCACCCAGCGCCCGAAGGCGATCAGCGGCAGCAGCACCAGCACCACGATGCCCATCACCAGAAGGGTCAGCTTGATGCTGGTCACGAACAGGAGCACCAGCGAGCCGACCAGCATGACCAGATTGCGCGCCGCGACCGAGGCCGAGGAACCCACCACGGTCTGGATCAGCGTCGCGTCGGCGGTGAGGCGCGAGAGAACCTCGCCGGTGCGGGTCACCTCGAAGAAGGCGGGCGTCAAGTCGATGATATGGCCGAACACCGCCTTGCGGATATCGGCGATCACCCGCTCCCCCAGCCAGGTGACGAAATAGAAGCGGATGGCGGTCGCCACCGCCAGGGCGCAGGCGATAAGGATCAGGGGCAGGAAATATTCGTCGATATGGCTGGCCAGCGCCTCGCTGAAACCGTTCTGCACGAGCCGGCCGAGCGCCGGCGGGATCAGGAGGCTGGCGGTCGAGGAGCAGATCAGCGCGATGACGGCGACGGCGATCGCCATCCGGTAGGGCGTCAGGAAGGGCAAAAGCTGGCGCAGCGGCCGAAGCGAGCGGGCCTTGGGCCGCGCCGCCGCCACATGTTGCATCTGTTCGGCGTATTCTTCCCCGGTCTGGGACACGGCGTTCGCCCGGTTTCCTCTGCGGCCCCCGATATATAGGAGCGGCCGGCGCGGCGCGAAGGAAGCTTTTCACCGCCGGCCGGCTTGCCTTGGGCGCCGGCGCTCTCTATAAGGCCCGGCTTCGCAGCCGACGGGTCACAAGGCCATGAAAAAGGGCATCCATCCCAATTATCACTTCGTCGAGGTCCGTCTGAACGACGGCTCGACCTACAAGACCCGCACGACCTGGGGCGAGGCCGGCCAGCAGCTGACCCTCGACATCGATCCCACGACCCATCCGGCCTGGACCGGCGGCCAGCAGCAGCTGATGGACCGCGGCGGCCGGCTCACCCGCTTCAACAAGAAATTCGCCGGCTTCGTGAAGAGCTGACCCACGGCTCGGCGCCGGGCTAGGGGTTCTGCGCGAGCACCGCTTCGGGCGCGCGCGGGGCGCGAAGGAAGTTCGCCAGTTCGGTTGCCGGGCGATGGAGATCGTCAAGCCGCCGGGGATCGGGATGGCCGCCCGCCAGCCAGGGCAGACGGTTCAATGCCAGGGATGGCCCTGGCCCGGCACGCCCAAGGCCAGAGACGCAGGCTAAGCGCCCTTGTTCCCGCCGAACGCCTGTTCGATCCGGTTGATCTGCGAGCGCACGCCGGACTGCGCCTT
>DASWOE010000188.1:0-6216 GCA_036398875.1 Rhizomicrobium sp. | reverse complement strand
GCCTCGCGCGCGGCCGCAATCTCGCCGCCGCGCCGCGCCGCAGCGGCAAGATGGAGCCGCGCCTGCGGATGGCCGGGGACCGCTTCCAGAATTGCGCGCGCCTGCGCCGCCGCCTGGGCCGGATCGCTGTCCAGCAGGCGCGCCGCCCGGGCGAGCGCCGCGTTCAGCGTGCCGGTCGGCTCGGTCGTTGGTCCGCTGCTGGCCATTGCGCGATCAGAGGCGGCGGCGGGCGAAGCTGTCAACCGCCGCCGCGAAATGGCCTATGCTGCGCGCCATGGCGAAGGACAGATTCGACGACGCGGAACGCGGCGAATTTCGGCGCATCCGGGGACGCTATCCCCACTATACCCGCACCAGGCTGACGCAATTCGCGCGGCGGCTGCAGCGCGCGATCTATCCCGAACGCGCCGCCGTCGAGCGGATCGAGATCGCCGGACCGACGGATCGGATTTGCCATGCGGACGCCCAGGCGCTCGCCTACCGCCCCGCTGCGATCGGCGCGGCGCTCGGCCCGCTCTGGGCGACCTATTGGGTGCGGGTGACGGCGCGGATTCCGCCGGGCTGGGCGGGTTCCCGCGTGGACCTTTACTGGGATTAGCGGTCGGAGGCGCTGCTGTGGCGGGACGGCCGCTCGGTTCAGGGGCTGAACAGCGGGCGCCACACCGCGACGCTGGCCGAGGCGGCCACGGGCGGCGAGACGCTCACATTATATATGGAGGTGGCGTGCAATCGCGCCTTCGGAGCGCAGGAGCCCGGCCACCCGCCCGACGAGGCCTATATCCTGGCGGCCTGCGAGCTGCGCCGGTTCGAGCCGCGGGCCTGGGCGCTGTTCCACGATTTCGACACGCTGCGGCAACTCGAAGCCGACCGGGCGCCGCCGCAGACCCCGCGCTCGGTCGGCGGCGTGGCGGGCAAGCTGGTGCGGCCGGCGCTGGACACGACCTGGGCGGGCAAGCTGCTCCACGACCTGAACCGCGTGTGCAATGTGCTCGATCCCGAGGATCGCGCGACGTGGGAGGCGGGCGCGGCGATCCTTCACGGCCTGCTGGCGGTGCGCAATGGCGGCGTGACGCATGAGCTGTCGGCGATCGGCCACGCCCATATCGACACCGCCTGGCTGTGGCCGATCGAGGAGACGCGGCGCAAATGCCAGCGCAGCTTCGCCACGGCGCTGGCGCTGATGGAGCGCTATCCGGCATTCCAATTCGCCTGCAGCCAGGCGGCGCAATACGCGATGATGGAAGAGAGCGATCCCGATCTGTTCGCGCGCATCCGCGAGAAGGCGAAGACGGGCCAATGGATCCCGATCGGCGGAAGCTGGGTCGAGCCCGACTGCAACCTGCCGAGCGGCGAAGCGATGGCGCGGCAATTCCTCTATGGCCAGCGCTATTTCGAGCGGCATTTCGGGGCGCGGTCGCGGGTGTTCTGGAATCCCGACGTGTTCGGCTATGCCGGGCAATTGCCGCAGCTGATGCGCGAGGCCGGGATGGACCGCTTCCTGACGCAGAAGCTTTCGTGGAACCGCTTCACCGCGCCGCCGCATCACAGCTTCTGGTGGCGCGGCATCGACGGCAGCGCGGTGCTGACCCATTTTCCGCCGGCCGACACCTATACCGCGGTCGCGACGGTGGAGGAGATGCGCTATCACGCCGCCAACTACAAGGATGCGGACCGCGGCGCCAACGCGCTCTATCTGTTCGGCCACGGCGACGGCGGCGGCGGGGCGAATGCCGCCATGATCGAGACGCTGGCGCGGACCAAGGACCTGCTGGGGGTGCCGCGCAGCACGATCCGCGATCCCAATGCCTTCTTCGACCTGCTGGAGCGCGAGGCCGGCGATTTCGCCGCCGTCGAGGGCGAGCTTTATTTCGAATATCACCGCGGCACCTATACCAGCCAGGCGGAGATCAAGCGGCTGAACCGGCTGATCGAGGGCCGGCTGCAGGACCTCGACCTGCTGTGCACGCTGGGCGTTCTCGCGGACGCGGCCGTGCCCTCGCGCGACGCGGTCGAGGCGCTGTGGCGCGTGCTGCTGGTCAACCAGTTCCACGACATCCTGCCCGGCAGCTCGATCGCGGAGGTCTATATCCGCGCCCGGCGCGAGCTGGGCGAATTGGCCGATGCCGCGCAGGCGATGGCGCGGCAGATGCTCGACACGCTGTGCGAAGGCGGCCCGGCGGCGCCGTTCAATCCGATCGGCTTTGCGCGCGACGAGATCGCCGCCGCGCCGGATGGCGCGCTCGTGCGCGTCGTGGCCGAGCCGTTTTGCGCCGGACGCGTCGTGGCGGCGCAAGAGCGCGTGCGGGTCGAGCAAGCCGGCGATGACGCGGTCGTGCTCGACAATGGCCGGCTGCGCGCCGTGCTGGCGGCGGACGGAAGCCTGCGCGCGCTGATCCATGCCGGGAGCGGCCGCGAGGCGATGGCGGCGCCGGGCAACCGCTTCGTCCTCCATGACGACCAGCCGACGGAATACGAGGCCTGGGACATCGACCCCTTCGCGCTGGAGACCGGGCGCGCCTGCGATGGGGCGGCGCGGTTCGACATCGTCGCGGACGGTCCGCTGCGCGGGGCGGTGCGGTTCGAACATCGCATCGGCAAGGCGAGCCGGCTGGTGCAGACGGTGCGGCTGGACGCCGGGGCGGACATCCTGGCGTTCGATACCGAGATCGATTGGCGGGAGCGGCGCAGGCTGCTCAAGGTCGCGTTCGCGCTGGCGCCGCGCGCGCCGCACGCGACATACGAGACGATGTGCGGCGCGGTCGAGCGGCCGACGCACGCCAATGCCGATGCCGACCTGGCGCAATATGAGGTGCCGGCGCATCGCTGGGCCGATCTGTCGGAACGCGGCTTCGGCGTCTCGCTGCTCAACGATTCGCGCTACGGCTATTCCACCTTCGGCAGCACGATGACGCTGAGCCTGCTGCGCGGGACGATGTCGCCCGATCGCGGCGCCGATATCGGCGCGCACCGGCTGCGCTATGCGCTCTATCCGCATGCCGGCGACTGGGCGGCGGCGGGAACGGTCGGCGAGGCGGCGCGGTTCAACCGGCCGCTGCTATGGTTCCGCGGCGGATGGCCGAAGATCGCGGCGCAATCCTTGGTGCGCGCGGAGCCGGGCCATGTCGTCATCGACACGATCAAGCCGGCCGAGGACGGCGCGGGCTGGATCGTGCGGCTCTACGAAAGCAGCGGCGGCGCCTGCGAGGCGGTGCTGCGCTTCGGCGTTCCGGTCCGGTCGGTGCGGCGCAGCAACACGCTGGAAGACGACCTGGGCGAAATGGCGCTGCACGACAATTCCTGCCGGATCGCCCTGCGCGGGTTTCAGATCGCGACGCTTCGCATCGCATAGCGCCGGCGATCAGAGCTTCATCGCAAGGCGGCAGGCGAGGCCTTCGGGCGCATAGTCGAATGTCGCGCGGCCCTGTTCGCCCCGCAGCGTCCGCTCGATCATCTGGGTGCCGAAGCCGCGCACCGTCGGCGGACGGACCGCCGGGCCGCCGCGCTCGATCCAGCTGAATTCGAGCAGCCGGCCGGATGGCTGATCCGCGAGCGACCAGGCGATGTTCACGAAGCCGCCATCGCGCGACAGCGCCCCATATTTGACCGCGTTGGTGCCGAGCTCATGGATCACCATGGCGAACAGCAGCGCGTTGGAGGGGTTCAGCTGGACGGCCGGACCGGCGAGCGCGAGGCGATCCGTGCCGCCGTCGCGGAACGGATCGAGCGACCGTTCGATGGTCTCGCGGACGCCGACCATGGACCAGCTCTGCTGCGTGAGAAGGTCGTGCGCGGCGGACAGCGCGTGCAGCCGCGCGACGAAGGCATCGCGTTCCGCCGGCGCCGCGGTGCGGAACGTCTGACTGGCGATGGCCTGGACCGTGCCGAGCGTGTTCTTCACCCGGTGCTTGATCTCGTTCAGCAGCAATTCGCGCGATTCTTCGGCGCGCTTGCGGTCGGTGATGTCGCGCGCGATCTTGGACGCGCCGATGATGGTGCCGTCTTCGTTCTTGATCGGCGACACGGTCAGCGAGACGTGGAAGCGAGTCCCGTCCTTCCTTTGGCGGACCGTTTCGTAATGCTCGACCCGCTCGCCGCGGCCGATGCGGTTCAATATGCCGGGCTCCTCCTGCTGGTACTCCGCCGGTATCAGCAACAGGATCGGCCGACCGACGATTTCGTCCGCGGTGTAGCCGAACAGCCGTTCCGCGCTCAGGTTCCAGCTGGTGATGACGCCGCGCAGATCCTTGCTGATGATCGCATCGTCGGAGGAGGCGACGATGGCCGCCAGGTGCTCCGCCGCGCCCGGAGGCGCCGGTGCCGCCACCGGCTCGCCCGGCTGCGATGGAGGTTCCCCAGTCAGACTCATTCGAACCCGATCATCCATCCGCGTTATGTCGTAGAGATATTCGGGAACAAAGCCCAGCGGCGAAAGTTCCTTAATCGGAAGCCGCGGACCGACAAATAGATCGTTCCGGCGGGCGGTTCCGCTTTTTCCTCCAGCAAGGTTCTAGTATCGTTGCCGTATTCCGCTAATTTCCCCCCTCGAAACATCGCAGATTCGTTCGGCGTGGCGCAAAGCATCAAAAATCGGGTCGTTCTGCTCGTCGAGGATGAGTGGCTGGTGCGCATGGAGATGGCCGACGCGCTGAGCACGGCCGGCTGGGAGGTGATAGAGGCCGGCAGCGGCGAAGCCGCCCTTGCCGTTCTCGCCACGGGCCGGGCGATCGATCTGCTGGTGACCGATGTCAGGCTGGGCGGCACCACGACCGGATGGGATGTCGCCGATGCGGCGATCGCGGCGTTTCCCGGCGTGCCCGTCCTATATTCCTCGGCCAATCCGCGCGACGGCGCACGCATGATCCAGGGCAGCGTCTTCCTCGACAAACCGGCGCGAACCGAGCGCCTGCTGTCGATTTGCGCCGGTCTGGTGACCCGGAATTGACGCCCTGACGGGAACCATTGTTCCTCGCCGCGCTTAGCTAAGCAGCCGGTTCGAGGAGCACGAATGACGCTGCCGCACGAACGCAGCCGCAACCATCTGTTGATGTCCCTTCCCGACGACGCCTGGAACCGGATCGCACTCATGCTGGAGAGCATCCGCCTGCCGGCGCACCAGGCGCTGGAGACGCACGGCCGGGACGTCGAATGGATTTACTTCGTCGAGAGCGGCATCGCGTCGGTGATCACCGAAAGCGCGGCGGGCGATCAGGTCGAAAGCGGCATCGTCGGACGCGACGGCATGACCGGCCCGGGCGTGGCGCTGGGCGACGGAACCTGTGCCCAGACCGTGGTCGTGCAGATCGCCGGCAGCGCACTCCGGGCGCCGGTGCCGGACTTTCGCAAGGCGCTGGAAGACAGCGCAAGCCTGCGGGCGCAGGCATTGCTGTTCGCGCGCGCCTTCGCCATCCAGACGGCGCACACCGCGCTCGCCAACGGCGCCGGCGTGCTGGAGCAACGCCTGGCGCGCTGGCTTCTGATGCTGCACGACCGCCTCGACGGCGACGTGCTCGCCATCACGCACGACTATATCGCGATCATGCTGTCGGTGCGGCGGCCGGGCGTGTCGGTGGCGCTCAAGGAGCTGGAGGGGAAGGGACTCATCCGGTCGCGGCGCGGCGCGATCGAGATCGTCGATCGCGGCGGCCTCTTGGAGCGCTCCGGCGGACTCTATGGCCGCACCGAAGAGGAATATCGGCGCCTGCTCGGCTGGCGCTCCGCGCGCATCGCCGACTGAGCGTCATTCGTCGTCGTCGAGCAGGATGCGGGCGGCGGCACCCTCCAGATCGTCATACTGGCCGCTCTCCAGCGACCACAGCAGGACGCCGAGCGCGCCGAGCCCGAAGGCCAGCGCCGCGGCGATGATCAGCGCGATGCCGTTCATGGCCGCCCCGCCAGGCGCAGCGCGTTGAGCGTGACGATCAGCGAGGAAGCCGCCATGGTCGCGGCCGCGATCAAGGGCGTCACCAGGCCGAGCGCGGCGAGCGGGATGGCGGCCAGATTGTAGATCGCGGCGAAGGCGAAATTCTCCAGCACCAGGCGCCGCGCCTTGCGGGCGACGTCGATCGCCTCGACGATGGGCGCCATCGAATCGCCGCGCAGCACCAAATCGGCGGCGCGCTGGCTGACATCGGCGGCGGAGCCCGGCGCGATGGAGACATGCGCCAGCGCGAGCGCGCCGCAATCGTTCAAGCCGTCGCCGACCATGAGGACCTTTTC
>DASWOE010000187.1:0-5415 GCA_036398875.1 Rhizomicrobium sp. | reverse complement strand
ACGCTGCGCCCCGGCCAGACCTTTCGCCAATCCGTGCATTCGTTCTCTCTTTGTTCCAGTATGCGCCTCGCCCCTCCGGAGTCAATGCGCAGGCTCGGGGAACGCGTCGAGAGACGTTATGAGGGCCCAATAATGGCGCCGCGAGGCTTCTTCGTTGCGCCGCATCAGCGGCAGCAGGCCGCCGACGCCCGCTTTCGCCAGCTTATAGAGCGCGATGCTGTTGCGCACGGCCCCGATCATGCCGCCGACCGCCTTGCGGCGCGCCAGGGTCTCGCGGCTATAGCGCCCGTGACGCCAGGCATTGCGGTTTCCGGCCGGCGCGCCGGGCCGGCGCCCTGCTTCGGCAACATAATTGTTCCCAGACAAGGGCCGGCGGGGCTCCGGCCGCCGGCGCGGGGCGCGCGCATAGGCGGCCGCGACGGTGGCGGAGTGGACGGGAACGGGCGTGGCGCAGGCGAGGCTCATCACGATGACATCGGTGCGGCGACCCCGCCGATCAAGGCGGGCGCGGCACGGCCGCCATCGCGCCCGGGACTTATCGAACGGGCGGCGCGGAAAAATGCCGTCCGCGCGCCGCCCTCGGCACGTCGCGCCGCCGACAGACCGCGCGATTTTTTTTGCTACTGCGTCCGCGCCGCTTTGCGCTCGCAGATCGCGCGGAAGCCCTGGGCGCTGTAGCGCACCAGCCTGGGCTCGATCGCGTCGAAATCCGCCGTCCGGCAGAGCCCGCCCGACAGATTCTCGATCGAGCCATTGGCGGCGTTCACGATCATCAGCGAGCCGCAGAACATGTGATAGCTCCAGAACAGATCGGCCTCGTCGGCGTCGGGCAAGGCGCGCTGCAGCAGCGCGATGAAGCGCCGGAGCACCGGCTCGAACTTCTTGGCGAAGAGGTCGGCAAGCTCGGTCGAATCCAGATGCGTGACGAAGGCGCAGAAATTGCGCCAGCCCTTGCCGCCCTGGCGGTTCAGGCCGAACATCGGGCTCAGATAGGCCGCGATGATGCCTTCCACGGTCAGGCCGCCGCCGGCCTGCGCTTCGTAGCGGTCCAATTCCGTCATGCGCTCCGAATTGAGCACGTCGCAGCGGCGCGCGAACACCGCGTCGAACACGCCGCGCTTGGAGTCGAAGTAATAATGCAGCAGGGCGGTGTCGACGTCGGCAAGCTCGGCGATCTCGCGCATGGTCACGCCATAGATGCCGTGATGGGCAAACAGCTCCTCGGCCGCGTCCAGGATGCGCTCGCTGGTCGCCACGCTGCGCTGGGTGCGCTTGGTCGGTTTGTTTTCGTCCAGCAGGGCCCGCCGAAACGGCCGGCGGCTCCGGCGCACCGCGCGCTCCTTACGGCCCGCGACTGGGGCAACTACACCTTGCATGCGTATTTCCCCCAACGGATAGATTGTAGTTTTTACCTTGTTACGCAGCTTACATCAAAAGTCTCGCGCCCAAAGGCCCCCGGCTGGAAGGCCAGTATTAACGAACGGTAAGGACCTGCCGAATACTGCCGCAAGTCGGCCGGATATTGCGGTGCAAAAAAGCTCAAATTGAGTATGCCGGCGCTTCCGGGCAATCTGGCCGCCGGATCGCCAGGCCGCCGCATGCGCAAACCCCCGAATGTGCTCTTCATCACCGCCGACCAATGGCGCGCCGACTGCCTGTCGGCGCTGGGCCATCCGAGCGTGCGCACGCCCCATCTCGATGCGCTGGCGGAAGGCGGCGTGCTGTTCGCGAACCATTTCGCCAATGCGGTGCCGTGCGGGCCGTCGCGCGCCTCGCTGCACACCGGGATGTATCTGCAGAACCACCGCTCCGGCACCAACGGCACGCCGCTGGAGGCGCGGCACACGAACTGGGCGAAACAGGCCGCGGCGATCGGCTATGACCCCGTCCTGTTCGGCTATACCGACACCAGCCTGGATCCGCGCGAATTGAAAGAGGACGATCCCTGGCTCAGCACCTATGAGGGGCTGCTGCCGGGCATCCGCCCCATCGTGACGATGGGCGAGGAGCCGAGGGCCTGGACCGACTGGCTGGCGGCGCGGGGCTTGGCGGTGCCCGAGCCGATCGCGCGCGCCTATTCGCAGCGCGGCGAAGGGCCCGAATATGAAGACGGCGCCGCGGTGCCCAAGCCGCTCGCCTATCCCGCCGAGGCCGACGACACCAATTTCCTGGTCGATCGCTGCATCGATCATATCGCCGAAGCCAAGGGTCCGTTCGTCGCGCATCTGTCGATCCTGCGGCCGCATCCGCCCTTCGTCGCGCCCGAGCCCTACAACGCGATGTACGATCCGAGGACGGTGCCGGGCTTCGCGCGGCTGGCGACGCCCGACGACGAAGCGGCGCAGCATCCCTGGCTGGCCCATCAGCTGCGCCGTCGCCACTTCCGCGCCCCGGCCGACGAGAAAAAGCTGCGCCGCATGAAGGCGGTCTATTACGGGCTGATGAGCGAGGTCGATGCCGCGCTCGGGCGCATCTTCGCCTTCCTCAAAGCGAGCGGGCGCTGGGACGACACGCTGATCGTCTTCACCTCCGACCATGGCGAGCAGATGGGCGATCACTGGCTGCTGGGCAAATGCGGCTATTTCGACGCGTCCTACCGCATCCCGCTGATCGTGCGCGATCCGCGCCCGGCGGCCGACGGCGCGCGCGGCTCGGTGGTCGAGCGCTTCAGCGAGAACGTCGATATCATGCCGACGCTGCTGGAGGCGATCGGGGCCGAGATCCCGCTGCAATGCGACGGCCGGTCGCTGCGCCCCTTCCTGCACGGCGAGGGCGCCCCGGCCCGGTGGCGCGAGGAGGCGCATTGGGAGTTCGATTTCCGCGATCCGGCCGACGACAGCGCCGAGCGGGCGCTGGCGCTGACGCTTCATCAGTGCACGATGAATGTGATCCGCGACCACGCCTTCAAATATGTGCACTTCACGAAGTTGTCACCGCTGCTGTTCGATCTGGCAAAGGACCCCGGCGAGTTCAAAAATTGTGCAGCCGATCCCGCCTATCTGCCGGTGGTCGCAAGATATGCACAGAAGCTGCTCTCCTGGCGCATGAATCATGACGAGCACGCCTTGGGCCATATCGCGCTCAGAGCCGGCGGCCCCGTCGCGCGTGCGGCGCCGCGCTATTGAACATCCGCCAAGGCGGTCTATGTTTCGGCCCAACGCGGGGGTTTTGCATGCTGTCGATCCGGAATCTCACTCACGTCTATCCGCGGGGCGTGCGCGCCCTGGACGGCGTCAATCTCGAAATCCCGCCCGGCATGTTCGGCCTTCTGGGCCCCAACGGCGCCGGCAAGTCGACCCTGATGCGCTGCATCGCCACGCTGCAGACGCCGACCAGCGGCACCATCCAGTTCGGCGACATCGACGTGATCCGCGAGCCGGAAAAGCTGCGCCGCGTGCTGGGCTATCTGCCGCAGGATTTCGGCGTCTATCCGCGCGTCACCGCCTACGACATGCTCGACCACATGGCGGTGCTCAAGGGCGTCACCGCGCCCAAGGAGCGGCGCGAGACGGTCGAGGCGCTGCTCAACCAGGTCAATCTGTGGAGCGTGCGCAAGAAGGCGATCGCCGGATTTTCCGGCGGCATGCGCCAGCGCTTCGGCATCGCCCAGGCGCTGATCGGGCGGCCGGCGCTGCTCATCGTCGATGAGCCGACCGCGGGCCTGGACCCCGAGGAGCGCAACCGCTTCCTCAACCTGTTGTCCGAAGTGGGCGAGCAGATCGTGGTGATCCTGTCCACCCACATCGTCGACGACGTCTCCGATCTGTGCCCGCGCATGGCGATCATCGCCGGCGGCCGCATCGTCGGCGCCGGCGCGCCGGAGGAACTCACCCAGGCGCTGAAGGGCCGCATCTGGAAGAAGACGGTGGCCAAGGCGGAGCTCGAGGCCCACCGGCAGAAATACGCCGTGATCTCGACGCGGCTGGTCGGCGGCAGCACCGTGGTGCACATCCTGGCCGACGCCGATCCGGGCGACGGCTTCGTTCCCGTCGAGGCCGGGCTCGAAGACGTCTATTTCTCGACCCTCGTCAACGCCCGCAAGGCCGCCTGATGTTCGCCAAGGTCGCCGGGTTCGAATTCCGCTATCAGCTGCGCTCGCCGGTCTTCTGGGTCGCCGGCATCGTCTTCTTCCTGCTGACCTTCGCCGCCACCACCATCTCGCAGGTGCAGATCGGCTCGGTCGGCGCCGTCTACAAGAACTCGCCCTTCGCGATCGTCCAGGAACTGGCGGTGATGGACGTGTTCTTCATGTTCGCGCTGACCGCCTTCGTCGCCAATATCGTGGTGCGGGACGACGAGACCGGCTATGGGCCGATCATCCGCTCGACCCGCATCGGCAAGTTCGACTACCTGATCGGCCGCTTCGCGGGCGCCTTCGCGGCCGGCGCGGCGATGGCGCTGGCGCTGCCGCTGGGCATTTTCATCGGCTCCCTCATGCCCTGGCTCGATCCGGTGAAGATCGGGCCGTTCCACGCGCTCCATTATCTTTACGGCTATGGCGTGGTGATGCTGCCGACGCTGTTCATCCTCGCCGCGGCCTTCTTCGCGCTGGCCACCGCGACGCGTTCGATGATGGCCACCTATGTCGGCCTGATCGGCTTTCTGGTGCTCTACACCGTGCTGACGGTGCTGTTCCAGAAGCCGCAATACGACCATATCGTCGCGCTGCTCGAGCCTTTCGGCATCGGGGCGCTGGGCGAGGTGACGAAATACTGGACGACCTCGGACCGCAACACGCTGCTGCCGCCGATCGCCGATATCGTCGTCTACAACCGTCTCATCTGGTTCGCGGTGGCGTTCGCCTTTCTCGCGCTGGCGTATTTTTCCTTCCACTTCGAGACGCGCGGCGCCAAGCAGGGCCGGCCCGAAAAGCCCGACGCCAAGGCGCCGCCGCCGCGCAGCGGCCCGCTGCCGGCGCCGCGCTTCGACCGCGCCGCGACCTTGCGGCAAAGCTGGAAGTGGACGCGCTTCGAGATGGCGCAGGTGTTCCGCAGCCCCGCCTTCTTCGTGCTGCTGGCGCTCGGCCTGCTCAACGCGCTCGGCGGGCTCGTCTTCGCCACCGACCAGACCGAGTTCACGGTGCTGCCGGTCACCAATCTGATGATCCGCACGCTGCAGGGCTCTTTCGGCATCATCCCGCTGATCGTGGCGATCTACTATGCCGGCGAGCTGGTGTGGCGCGAGCGCGACCGGCGCACGCATGAGGTGTTCGACGCCTGCCCGGTGCCGGACTGGGCCTTCGTGATCCCCAAGATCGCGGCGATCTCGCTGGTGCTGACCGCGATGCTGGTGACCTTGGTCTTCGTCGCGGTCGCGGTCCAGGCGTTCGACGGCTATACCGATTTCGAGTGGCTGCATTATCTGAACTGGTACGTCGTGCCCAACGCGATCGAGGCGATCGAGATCGCGACGCTG